>JAWKPF010000054.1 GCA_041390825.1 Thermomicrobiales bacterium | reverse complement strand
AGTTCGGCGGCTTGCTGACCGACGGCGAGGTCGACTACGGCAACTTGCCCCAGGTCGATAGCTCCTTCACCGATCAGGAAGTGCGCGTAGTCGATATCGCGCATTGCAACTCGAACGTGCAGGAGTTGCTGGTCGCCTCGACGATCGACCGGCTTTGGCGATTGGCCGAGCGGAATGAACTAGGTGTCGACAAACTGATCGTCTTCGTCGATGAGTTGAACAAGTACGCACCCGGTGGAGGCGAAGGCGCCCTCCGCGACACGTTGGTCGATATCGCTGCCCGCGGTCGCCATCTCAACGTCGTTCTCTTCGGCGCTCAGCAGTTTCGCTCCAAGGTCGAAAGCGAGATTCTTGGCAATTGCGGGACCTCGTTCTATGGTCGCATCGGCGATGAGGAGATCATCAACGCGTCCTATCGATCGTTGAGCGAAACGACCAAGTCCGAGTTGCTCGGACTTCGCAAGGGGCGTTTGTTGATTCGGCACGCGCATTTCCGCTCGCCATTGTTTGGGTCGTTTCCGCGCCCGCCGGTGATCTCCGGCAGCGAGGGTCAACGGGTGTTCAACGATGGCGCGCGGTCAGCCTCTGGCGCGGTGGCGAGCGCTGGGCGCGGTAACGGCGTCTCGAACTCAGCCGATCCGCTCTACTTTCTGTTGAAACGGCTCAGCCCGGACGAGCAGATTCCGATAGGAACGGTGCGCACCGAAGCGGCGGGACTCACCGATGCCCAAGTTCAGCAGATCGTGCGGGCGGTCGAGCAACACTGGAACAAGATTCGCGACACCACTGCAGCCCGGCGCATGACACCCTGGACCCTGATTCAGAGTCAGATCCGGCAGGCGAGGCAGGCAAGCTCCCTTGGATAGTCACGCGTTCCTGCCGCCGTTGCAGAGAATTGGCTCCGCCTTCCGATGCCCACACGTAGATGCAGCCCTCCGTGGCTGCCGGAACGGAATTCCATCCGACGGACGGATCTCGCCGTCCTCCCCTCATCGATGTGATGCCGCGTGAAACCGATCCGGATCGCCCACATTTCCGACACCCATCTTGGCTACCGCGCACTGGGGAAAACCGACCCGCTGACCGGGCGCAACCAGCGTTCGGTCGATGTCGAGCTGGCATTTGCCGACGCCATCACCGACATCCTTACGCGCGATGTCGACCTGGTGGTCCATTCCGGCGATCTCTTCAATCAGACGCGCCCGCCCTATGCCGCGATTGGCGCGGCCATGCGCCAGTTCCGGCGGTTGGAAGCGGCGGGAATTCCTGCCGTGGTGATTGGCGGGAATCACGATACCCCGCGTTTGCGGTCGTCGGGTTCGGTCTTTTCGCTGTTGAGCCTGGTGGCGCCGGAAACGAAATTCGTTGGTGGGTACGAAGCCGACATCATCTCGTTCGACGCACTCGATCTTGCGGTGACGGCTATTCCGCATGGCAGGCTGACGGAACCATTGCCTCCGGCAGTCTTTCCGATCGATGAAGTGCGCAACGTGCTCGTCACGCATGGCTTCGTGCCGGGAATGGCCCCGCAAACACATCGCGAGCCTGGCGAGGAGGAAATCGACGAAGTCATTCTGCCTCCCGATTTCGACTATATCGCGCTCGGTCACTATCACATCCGCGAGCAGGTTCGTCCCAACGCCTGGTATGCCGGTTCGACCGAGCGGTTCGGTTTCGGCGATCTGCCGGTCGATACCGGCTATCTCATCGTCGAACTGGGGGAACGGGGGAGCGAACCCAGGGTCGAGACGATCCACACCAAGGCGCGTTCCATGCTCCGCTGGAAACTCGAAGAGGAGCTGACCAACGAGAAGGACGCGGTGCAGATTGCCGGGTACATTCTCGAATGGCTGCGGGAGGAGAACCGACCAGACGCCATGGCGATGGCGGTCGTCTTTGGGGTGCCGCGCGCTGTCCGGCGGCAGGCCGAGCAGATTGTTCGCGAAGAAGCGAAGGAACTCGTCTGGCACGTGCAGGTGCGCGGCGCGAGCGACATTCTTGCCGGCATGGGACGCGAGCGGGTCGACCTCCCGACCATCGATCTGGAAGCCCTGTTCGCATTGTTCGTCGAAAGTGAACGAGCGAACGGCAATCACGACGCGGCATTCTCCGCCCGGTTCGCGGAAATCGGATTGACCGAGCTGCGCGCCGCGCAAGCGCTGGTGGCGGCCGAAGTCGCCAATGAGGACGCGTGATGCGCCTGGTCGAAGTCGAAATCGAGAACTACAAGCAGTACGCCGGGATGCATCTGTTCCGTCCCGGAGAGAAGGCGATGGTCGCGATCGTCGGCCAGAACGGAGCGGGCAAGACCACGCTCTTCGAGGCGATCGAGTGGTGCCTGTACAACCCGTCGCGTATCAAGAACGACACCCTCATTCCGCGAGTGCAGGGCGGAAAACCACGTGTGCGGGTGGTGCTCGAAGACCCGCAAAGCGGAGTGGTGTACGAGGTCGAGCGAATGCTGAAAGGCGGCTCGACGCAGGCGGAGATCTATCGCCAGGACCAACCAGAATCGCCGTTGGTGCAGGGAACGAAGCAAGTCACCGAGTTCGTCGCCCGGGAGCTCACCGGGCTCTCACACACCGCGTTTGTCGCTACCTTCTTCACACGGCAGAAAGAACTGTCGTTCTTTGGCGACCTCGGCGCCACCCAGCGGCGCGAGCAAGTGGGACGGTTGCTCGGGTTGGAAACCATCCGGGTTGCGCAGAAGCGCATCGGCGAACAACGCACCCGCAAGCAAGCCGAGGCTCGGGTCAAGCGCGAGCAGTATGAGGAACAGTCGAGTGGGATCGATTTTCCAGCGGAGCGAGCACACCTCGATGCGCAGATCACAGAACAGACTGCGCGCCATGAGGCGGCGCGCATGGAGGAAGCCGCTTCCAGGGAGGAAACGGTTGCCGCTTCTGGCGCACGAGACCTGGCGCAAGAGCGGTTCGCCGCGCATGCCGCGCTCCAACAGGAACTTGGCCAGACTGGCGCCGAGATACGGAGACTGACAGACCTGCGAGCCGGCGCCGAGCGCGATCTCGCGGCGATTGCGAACGCCGAGCAAGAGATCTTGCGCCAGCAGGACAGCGCCGATCAGGAACCCGCGCTGCGCGCCGCGCTGGAGCGGCACGATGCCGAAAAGCGAAAAGAGGAGAACGCCGCGCGACTGCGCGACGATCTGCTGCAGGTGCGCGTAGAACGCGCAAGCATTGAAGCAATCCTGACAACCGATCGGCGCATTGGCGAGTCTGGCGATGACTCGCTGCAGGCAGCATCGAGGTTGGTGGCCGCGTTCGACGCCGAGATCGGCAAACTGGCGGCCGTCGACATCGAGTCGTTGCGTCGTCGCCACGAGGCCGCCCGCGCGTTGACCGATCTGAACAGCCGGTACGAAGCCGAAGCGGCGCGGCTCGACACGATGGAGCGGCTGGCTTGCCAACTGACGGAGCAGGTCGCAGCGCTCACCGCAGATGGGCCACCAGCCGATCGAATGGCGAAACTGCACCAGGAACGGATCGAGCTGCAGCAGGCGGCTGCCGCAGCCAGCAGCATGGCAAGCCAAACCGAGAACCGCGCTCGTCCGTTGAAGCAACTCGAGCAGAATCTGCGCGCCAGTCCGCTTGGCGAGGTCTGTCCCACTTGCGCGCGGCCGTTCCAGCCGGGAGAGTCGGAGCAGACGCTCGCCGCGCTGGCGGAACAGATCCGCCTGATGGAGCAGGAAGCCGCCAGCGAGCGGGCCAAGGCCGCCGAACTGACCGCGCGCGTCGCCGAGCTCACCGCCGGCGAATCCGCTCTGATGAAGGAAAACGAGGAGCTGTCACATCTCTACGGCCGGCTGGAGAATGGCCGCGGCATGATCGAGGCGACAGCTGTGGACGTTGCCAATCTCGCCAGGGAACGCGAGAGCCGACTTGCCGGCTCAGGCTGGCGGGACGTTCCGACGGCGACTGATCTCGAGCTGATGGCAGCTGAGCTGAAATCAGCCGAAGCGGATGACAGCCGCCGCCCACGGCTCGAGCTGGGGCGAGAGCAGTTGATTGCCTCGATTGCTCGACAGGAATCGCTCGATGCGCAGTTGGCAGCCCTCGGCCTGATCGCCTATGACCTCACCGCGCACCGCACCGATCATGCCGCCTGGGAGTTGGCGCGCGACGCAGCGGCGCGCATCGACGAGCTGCGGAAGCAGGTCGCGCGGCGACCGGAACATGAGGCCGCGATCGCGCAAGCGACGAGCGAGCTGCTGGCGCTTGCTGGGGTACGGACTCGAATCGAAACCGACATCGAAGGATTGGCATTCGACCCGGCCGAAGTCGAAACGGCCAACCGCGTCTTTTCCCTGGCGCTCGATCGCGAACGGTCTGCAACCGCTGCCGCGCATGCCTCCGAGCAGCAGCTCACGCAAGCGCGGCGCGCGCGCCAGGATCTGGATCTGTTCGAGACGCGTCTGAAGACGCTTGCGGAGGAGGCCGCGGCGGCCGAGATTGCCGCCGGAGAACTCGATCGGGTCTATCGGGAGTTTGCGCGTTTCGAGAAGTTCGTCGCTGTCGCAGTCACACCGGTTTTGGGCGAGATCGCGAGTGAGTTGCTGGAGAAGGCGACCGACGGGAAATACGACCGGCTCGAGTTCACGGAGGACTACGGCATCGAGGTCTACGATGGACAAGACGATCGATTTCCTTTGAGCCAGTATTCCGGTGGCGAGCGGGACGTCATGGCGTTGTGTGCCCGGCTGGCGCTTTCGCAAGTCATTGGCGGACAGGCCGCCACGCCAATCAAGTTCATGGTGCTGGATGAGGTTTTCGGTTCGCTCGATCCCGATCGACGGCGCAACCTCATGGAGATGCTGCAGCGGCTCATGGAAGAGAACCAGGCGTTCCAGCAGCTCTTCGTCATCAGTCATGTCGATGATGTGCGTGCGGCTTCGATGTTCGATGAGGTCTGGAAGGTCTCGGAATCGAGCGAGGGCGTCAGCGAATTGGAGCAGGTATCCGTCACGGGAGCGACCGAAGACTACTGACCGCGGCCGCTTAGTCGTCCACCCGGTTTGCGAAGAACGCGATTGCTTGCGCTCGGCTGGAGACGCCCAACTTGGTGTAGAGATTGGAGAGGTGCCGCTTGACGGTGTACTCCGAGATGAACATCTCGTCAGCGAGCTCGCGGTTGGATTTGCCGGTCAGCAGCCCGGCCAACATGTCGCGCTCTCTGGGCGTCAACGGAGAACCTGTCGAATCCAGCACCACCTGCGCTTGCAACTGATCGCGCCGCTCGCGCAGTATCGTCCGGGCAAACGTTCCCAGTTCTGGATCGGAGCTGATTTGTTCCAGCATCGGTGAGAGCGGGAGAACGTCCTGCGCGAGCGTGTACGTCCACTGGTGCTCGATTGCGCGGCGCAATGCCGGCCGAAACTGCGCCATAGCGCCAAGTTGATCGCCCTGACGCCACATTCCCCAGGCACGCAGGATTATCATTTCGAACTCATGCCTGCGACGGTGATCGATGCGAGCCCGTTCGAGCAACGCATCGACGATGGCCAGTCCTTCGTTCACCTGACCCACCGAGATGAGATAGCGGGCCAGCACACTGTGCTCTTTGTACCCCTGGAAGTCACCCAGATGCAGCTCGCCAGCCAAGAGTTTGGTGGCCCACTGCGAGGCGCTGTCAGGATCGCCAGCAGAAATCGAATAGTGCGCGCGGCGGGCAAGCGCGTCCCGCAACTGGCCGTGGAGTCCTGAGCTTCGCGCAACAGCAATTGCTTGCTGAATGTGTTGGTCAGTCTCGTGCCGGTCGCCTCGCACCATTGCCACATCCGCGAGCACTTGAGATGCCGGCGAGGAGTGGACGGTGGTGCCAAGCGTGTAGGCCAGCTCGAGACAGCGAATCGCATTGCTGCGGGCGGAACGAAGCTCCAGCGATTCGAGACATGCCTGGGCAAGCAGCAGGTGCGCATAGTGCAATGGCTGCGCGTTCGAGCGTTCGCCCAACTCGACCGCCTGCCGGAAAAGCGCCTTCGCCCGCAGGTTCTCGCCGGTTTCCATCAGCACTCGACCGCGGTAGCCCGTTTCGAGACTGTCGAGCCATGGCCGTCCGGTCGATTCGATGACAGCACGGATCTGCTCCAGGAAAGCGCTCGCCTTGATTGGCTGACCGTCGAAGAAGAAGAACAGGCATTCGAACACCATGAAGGTAAGGTGCTCAAACGTTCCTGGCAGCGGAAAGTCGTCCAGCCACCGCCGCACAATGCGCAGTCCCGGCTGGGACTCGTAGCGCAGAAGGTGGACGTAGGCGATGACCGAATCGAGGCGAAGGTCGAGCAGGGTGTCGTCTTGCACATCGATGTTCTGACGCGCGAGGGTGACGAACTCCTCGCATTGGTAGGTGCGGCCCAGGCGGACCAGGACCCACGCTCGGCAGTACGTCAAGAGTCGATCCTGAAACAGGATTTCGATTGGGAAACGGCCGGTCCACTGTTCGAGCAGCGAGAGTTGGTCGTTCAACATCCAATCGACCGCTTGCTCGTGCACCTGCGCAAGCGCTGCGTCCCAGTCGCCCGCCAGGATGTGAAAATGCGTTGCCCACTCGAAGTCGCCGGCTATTTCATATTCATGCGCGGCAACGCGAAAGAGACTCTGGACGTCCTCGTCCGAGCGCGATTGCTTCAGGCGGTTCATCAGCGCATCGCGAAAAAGCGGGTGATAGCGGTAGATCCCGCCCTGCCGGTCGACCAGCTGGATAAAGAGGTCCTGATGCGCCAATGAGGCAAGCACAGCGTCACTGTCCGTGCGCGCGGTGAGCTTGTCGCAGAACGCTGGCTGCAGAAACTCCAGGAGGGATGTGCGCAGCAGAAACTCCTGGATGTCTGGCGGCTGTTGCTCGATGACCTCCGCAAAGAGGTACCGCGCCACGCTTGGTTCCAGAATCGATGAGCGTGTGGTATCTACTCCCGGGGGCGATGCTCTTGCGGGTTCGGGCGAGGCGGCCAACAATCGAAGTCCGACAACCCATCCATCCGCTTGCTCGATGATCTCCTCGACAACTTCCGCCGGCAATACGCGGTCGACCGACTGCTCGACCACCGCACGTGATTGGCTTTCATCGAAACGCAGCTCATCGCTACCCAGCTCGGCCAGTTCGCCATACGCTCGCAATTCGTCGAGCGGCAGGTTCGGGCGCGCGCGCGAAATGATCACAATGCTCGGTGTCGCTCCAATGCTCCGCAGGAGCATGGCGAGCATTGCGGTGGTGCCAGGTGTCTCGGCACGGTGAAAATCATCGATGACGAGAACGTAGGGCGCAGGGGCGAGAGAGATCTCTTCGACGAAAACCGACAACAACTGTTGGAATGGAGCGTGCTCATCCTGGAGCAGCGCGATCGATTCCGGAATCAGCTCTGGGCTGGAGCGTCGGACCGCCTCGACAATCGAGCGGGTGAACACCGTTGGGTCGGCATCGTGCTCGTCCACGAAGAGCCAGGCATGCGGAATGCACGATCTGCTCAACCATGTCGAAACCAGCGTTGACTTTCCATAGCCGGCAGGCCCGACGAGGAGCGTCAATGGAGTCGCGGCATGTCGATTCAGGAATGCGATTTGCGCTTCACGCGCAACCAGTCCCGCAGGAGTGCGTGGCCGAGTGAACTTGGCTGGTCCAATACGTGAATGTCCGTTCCCTGGTTGCGGTGGGTCCGGATTCGTTAGCGCAACCGGTGGCTGATGGGACATAGAAGCGAGAGCACTTTCCTGTGGCTCGTTGCGACCGGAGCGAAGCACGTTCGCCGGGAGAAGCGCGCTGATGCGCATGCACGCATCACTGCCATCCGAACCAAAGAACGAGACACTCGTTTCGCTTGTCAATAGTATATCCGCCAACACGCGGTGCCTGCTTGTGTCACTCGTTCAAGATCGCAAGGCCAGTCCACGTTCGGTCATGATCTCGTCGATAGCGCTTGCAGCGACTTCGGCTGCATGCGCAAGCTGCTCGCGGGTGGAGATGAGCGGCGGCGCCAGTTCGAAGGCGCTTGGCCCGATCGCGCAGACGAGCACGCCCTTTTCCTGCATGCGGCGCACAATGGCTGGCACGGTATCGTCAGCGAATGAGGCTTTGGTGGCCTTGTCGCTGGTGAAATCGACCGCGTGCCACATGCCAATGCCGCGCACATCGCCGACGATCGGCTTGTCGAGCAGGAGTTCCTTGAGCAGGCCCAGGAACCACTCACCGTCACGCGCGGCTTTCTCCACGAGGCCGTCGCGCTCCTTGATCTCGATGACTTTGAGCGCCGCAGCGGCGGCCGAAGCGTGGCCGCTGAACGTGTGCACATGGCGGAAGATGGGCAACGCGTCGGCGATCTCGGGCCGGGTAATGACGGCGCCCATTGGCATGTAGCCTGCCGTGAGCGCTTTGGCCATGGTCATGATGTCCGGTTCGACGCCGAAGTGCTCCATGGCAAACCACTTGCCGGTGCGCCCGAACCCGGTGATGACCTCATCGGCGATGAAGAGCACGTCGTATCGGTCGCAGATCTCACGCACGCGCTTCCAGTAGCGCGTGGGAGGCATCTGCACGCCATGCGCCTGCATGATCGGCTCGCCGATGAACGCGGCCACATAGTCCGGACCCTCATGGATGATCTGCTGCTCCAGATAGGTCGCGCAGAAATCCGCGAAGTCGTCATCGGTCATACCGAACGGGTTGCGGTAGTGCGCGGGCCCGGGAATATGGGAATAGCCCGGTACTCCGGGCTCCGAAATGTGCCGGGTGCCAAGCCAGTCGGTGGCCGCCAGCGCGCCCATGGTGGCGCCGTGATAGGCATTCCAGCGGGAGATGATCTTGTGCGCCCGTGGTTTGCGCCCGGCAGCGATGTGATATTGCTTGGCCAGTTTGATGGCAGTCTCGACCGCTTCCGAACCGCCGCTCACATAGACGACTCGCGAAAGCTCGCCTGGCGCGAGTGACGCGATCCTGGCTGAGAGCGCTATGGTCGGCTCGGCCAGGTTCGCCACCGTCCCCACGTAGTGCAGGGTGCGCATCTGCTCGTAGACCGCGCGGGCGATCTCCTCATTGCCGTACCCGAGCGAGTTTGCGCGGGTGTGGCTGCCCATCATGTCGATGTAGCTCTTGCCGTTCGAATCAGACAGTCCGACGCCTTCGCCCTCGACGAAGATCATCGGCCCACGTTGCTTGAGATCCTCGATCTGGACCAACGGAAAGATGCTGTGCTCCCAGGCCAATCGTTCGAGGTCATGCGGGGCGGTCATGGGGGCTCCTTCCAGGTGTCCAGAGTCCAGGGTCCGGGGTCCAGGGTGGGAAGATGGGAAGCGGCAGGAATGCCAGTGTCCAGGCGCGCGTCCATCACTGGACGCGAGACGCTGGACACTGGACCGGCGTACGGCGAAGGCTATCGAGCAGCCAGGGCGTCTTTCGTCACCTTCAGGCGGACGTACTCGCTCGTCAGGCCATCCACGTCATCGACCGAGACGCTGAACTCCTTCTTGTTGAAGATGTGTCCTTGTTCGAAGCTGAATCCGCTGATCTTGCCCTGATCGTCGAACTCGATCTCGTCGACCTGGCCGAGCTTGTAGCCGTCGATGGAGTAGACATCGGTGCCCTTGCCGACCACGATATCGGATTCGTCGATCGGGGAAACGATGGCGGTGGCAACGTCACCGACGATGGCCGGCTGGAAAAAGGAACTCGCGCCAGTGCTGGGGGTGCCGGATCCGGTCGGTCCCATGTGGTACCAAACGCCGCCTCCGGCGTTGTCGAACGTGCGCCCGCCGCCGGAGAGGCCGGCCGACTCGTTGAACTGGATGAACTCCTGTTCGACCCATTCCGGCAGGTTGTTGGCTTCATCCCTGGTCAGGTTCAGCACGACCTTGTCGCCATCGACATTGTTCACATAGTCGAGATCGCAAACCCGACCACGATCGAAGAGACCTTTGTCGACGATGAAGGCGGCCAACTCGCGCTTGGCGGGATCGACCACGAGATGCTTGACCTCGCCCATGCCATGACCATCGCTCGAAAGGACCTTGTCTCCAATCGCCACCTGGTTCTTGCTGCTCATCCGGCTCTCCTTCGATTGTCCGATCGTTCGACGACTTCAGTACCTTCTGCTTGCGCGGCTCCGAGGCTGAAACTGGTTGGCGGCAGCATCGCATACCCGACCGCTCAGCTCCATGGTTCATTCGGAACATTCGTATTCTATCCCGCCCGGCGCAATGGCATTCGCACATGCGGAGCAGGAACCCTATGCTTACCCGCATGGTCAGCACCCCACGGCGGACGGTGGCCGCGCACAGCGACGACACCATTCCCATCCAAACTCAGACGGTTCCCGCACCTCGGCGCAAGAGCGCGGCCGAGGGGATGCCGCGTTGGGAGATCAAATACCCGCTCATTGTGGCGGCGGTGCATTTCCTCATCGTGCAGATCACCGCGTCGTTGGCGAACATCTACGGCACGGACAACTCACCGACGTCGCAGCCGTATTCGTCGCAGTTCCCCGTGCCCCCGGTGCCGGGTGGGATTTGGGAGCATCTGGTCGAACCGTTGCGCATGTGGGACGGGCTCTGGTACCGGCTAATCGCAGTCGAGGGATATCCCGCGAATCATGTCTGGAACGATGCCTTTTGGCCGCTCTTTCCCATGGCGATGCGCGGGCTCAGCCGTGTCACCGGTTTGCCTGAAGACGTTTCCGGATATCTCATCGCGAATGCCAGTTTCGTTGTGGCGCTGGTGCTCCTCTATCAGCTCGTGCGGATCGACTTCGATACCCCCGTCGCCCGGCGCGCGCTCTGGGCGCTTGCGCTGTTCCCAACCTCGTTCTTCTTCAACGCGGTCTACACCGAATCGCTCTTCCTCATGCTCAGTGTGGCCGCGATCCTGAGCGCGCGCGTGCGCCGCTGGTGGCTTGCCGGCGTGCTGGGCGCGCTGGCGGCGTTGACGCGCTCGCACGGCATCTTCCTGGTGATCCCCTTTGCGGTGCTATGGGTCAAGCAGTATGGGTTCTACCTGCGGCCCATGATCCCGAAGGGCATCAACGTCGGGATGCCGTTGCTCGGGCCGCTCATCTTCGGGGCGTATCTGGAGCGTACCCAGGGAAATTGGCGCAATTTCATCGAAGTCCAGGGCGCCTGGAACCGCACATTCGCCTGGCCTTGGCGCACCTTCGATTGCGCGCTGAACGGATGCGCGATGGATGTGCATCAGTATGGAACGGTCAACACGTTTCAGGCGCAGCCGGTCGATTGGGGGTGGTTGCGCGAGCTCGTTTCGAATCCGTCCTGGGCGTTGGTGTCGAGCCGGGAGTGGCGCGCCTGGGCGGCGAACAGCGACGTACCCGAGCTCATTCTGACGGTCTTCTTCCTCGTGTTGATCGTCATCGGGTTCAAGGTGTTGCCGCTTTACCAGAGCCTTTACCTTGCGCCAGGTATTCTGATCCCACTCTTTCAACCATCGAGCGTGCATCCGCTCATGAGCATCCCGCGCTTCGGGCTGGTGCTCTTTCCGCTCTTCATCGTGATGGCGATTCTCTTCCGTCGGCGGATCGTCTACCTGCCGCTAGCAATCGTCAGTACCCTCTTGCTCGTGTGGTTCACACTGCAGTTCTCGACCTGGTATTGGGTGTCCTGATACGGAACCCGGCGAGACACTCAGGGACTGCCCACCATCGCTCCGCGCGGTCCCACCTACAAAACGCTGGGCTTAGCAATTTCCCGGATTCCGGATGAGATGAGCGCTGTCGGGGCGCGGAATAGCGCCCCCACGCATTGGTGTCGCAGTGGGGCGCCGCACGAAAGGATCCTCACCAGCCGCGAACGACCGGTGAGGATCCGAACCGCTATCGAGCAGCGTCACGCTCGTCAGGAAGCCTGCTCGCCCTCCAGACGGGCGAGTCCTTTGCGATCGAACCCGATCACGGCGTCGCCGCCAGCGATGATGAGCGGGCGCCGCAAAAGCGTCGGTTCCTGAATCATCAGGTCGAGCAACTGATCGTCGGTCAGGTCACGGTCGCCCACCAGCTCTTTGTATGCCCGCGCGCGTTTGGAGAGCACATCGCGGGGTGTCAGGCCGGCCGAGGTGAGCAGGTCCGATAGCTCGTCCTTCGAGAATCGGTCACGGAAGTAGTCGCGCCGCTCATACGCAACGCCATGCTCGTCCAGCCATGCCTGCGCGTTTCGACAGCTCGTGCAGGTGGGATGGACGTAGAGCTCGACCTTGGTTGCCATGGAAATCAGTCTTGCTTCGGACCGATGTAGACATGCTCGAAGAGCACCCCATCCGGGGAAGCGAACATCACCTGGTAGTAAGTGCTCGTTTCGTCGTGCGAGAAGTCGGGCCGGTGCCGTGGGGTTTCGAAGAGCCGTTCGATTCCCTTCTTCTCCAGGTACCGAACTGTTGCGTCGACTTCTGCCTGCGAGGCGGCCGCGAGGGCAATATGGTTGACCCCTGCCCCGTCCCGGTCGTTTGCCGCATCGTTGGCGGCGCCGATGAACCAGAGGGATACGTCGTTTCCGCTGTTGAATGACTCGGTGACATCGTTCGAGAAAATGGGATCCCAGGAAAGAAATGCAAAGAGGTCTTTGTAGAACGGCAGATTGGCCGGGTCAACATTGATCTGCAGATGAGACAACTTACCGGAAGACATCGAGGCAACTCCTGTACGGAACTCGGATACCGAACAAACGACCGCAAAGATACCCGCTCCATTGCCGTACGTACAGAAGGTGGAGCCTGTTGAGCGAGGTTGACTCCCGATCCTCGACGGTTCATCCTTTCCCGGCGAACGCGGCCGTTCGCGGAATCCGGCGTTCCGGATTTCGCATTGCCCATTAGCCCCGATCGGATTGTCAACGCGTGAGCGATTCCGTCCCAACAACTGCCGCAGGATGGACACGAAACGCAATCCACGAGATCAACAGCGGGGAAGCATCCGACGCCCGGCAAATGCTGGCCGCGGCGCTCCGTCTCGATCCCGACTATGAGACCGCCTGGATCTGGTTCGCCTCGATCGCCGAGAACGATGCTGAGCGTCGCTATTGCTACGAGCGCGCGATACAGATCAATCCGGCCTCGGTCGTGGGGGAGCGGCTGGCCCGCCTGCGCACCACAGAGTCGACTCCGCCCCATGAACTCGAAGATATGGAGGCCCCGCCGCTTCCAGAGGAGTTCGGTGGAGAACGGCAAATCGAAGAGCAGCGACGCCCATGGTTGCCGCTCGCGCTGGTTGCCGCGGTCTTGCTTGCGGGGTTGATTGCCGGACTCTGGTATCTCTGGCCGCGCGACCAATCCGGTGGCTCGCCGATCTATATCGCCTTCGCAGCAGGGTTGACTGGTCCGGGCGCGGATTCGGCTCAACAGATGCAACGCGGGTTGCAGGTCTACATCGACTATGCGAATGGCAACGGCGGCATCGATGGGCATCCGATCGAGATCGTCAGTTTCGACGATCAGGACGATCCGGAAATTGCCGTCGAGGTCGCAAACGAGATCGTGGCCGACGACAGGTTCGTTGCGGTTGTGGGGCACCGGTTGAGCTCGACATCGGTCGCGGCAGCGCCGATCTATGCGGCTGCCGAAGTTCCCATGATCTCGCCAACTGCTACCGCCGACGATCTGACTGCCGATTGCGAATGGTGTTTCCGCACGGTTTTCGACAACAGCACCCAAGGCAAGATGATCGCCTCGTACGTGTTGGGCATTCTTGGCATCGACAAGGCAGTGATCGTTTCGGAAGAGAGCGACTACGGCAACTCGCTTGCGGCCGGTTTTGCGTCAGTCTTCGAGTCGGCGGGTGGCACGGTCACGGCGCAATACGCGCTTCCAGCCGACGTTTCGACTGCTGGCGACACGATTCGGCAGACGGCCGAGGAGATCGCGCAGGATCACGTTGGCGCGGTGATCCTGCTTGCAACCGGCTCGGGATTGGCGGAAACGGCGCTGCTGGAGTTGCGGGCCGCTGGGGTGGACGGCACGATCTTCGGGAGCGATTCCACCAGTTCGAGAATCTTCCTGGAGGACGTAAACGCGCAGTCTCAGGCGGCCGGCGGCGGAAATGTGACCGATGGGTTCTATGCCAGCGCTCCGCTATTCGTCGACAGCCTCAACGGAGACTCGGTTCGCCTCGCGGCGCAGTTTCAGAAAGAGTTCGGCGACCTGCCAACATGGCGGTCATTTACGTCCGCAGACGCTGGCGTTGCGATCGTGAACGGCCTACGCGCCAACGGCAAGGGTGTTGCGTCGATGCCGCTTGCAGAGCTCCGTGACGGAATCCGCGAGCTGTGGCTGCAACTCGATTCGCCAGAACACAGCATTCCGGCCTTTGTCGGGCCACTCTATTTCGACGCGAACCGCACCGCGCCCCGTCCGGTTGCCATGGGTATCGCCAGCGGCAATCTGTATGATTCGGCGCCGCGCCAGATCACACTCATGTCGTCTGATGCACAGGACATGGACGGTGTGACGGTCATCGAAGTCGGAGATTCCGCGTTTGCCGTGCAGCGCGTGGTGCAAAGCGGGGTCGATTTCAATTTGATCCGTGACCTCAATACGGTGGAGGAGACGTTCTACGCCGATTTCTTTGTCTGGTTCAAGTACTACGGCGACGACGACGCGGCGGACGTTGTCTTCACCAACATCTCAGATCCGCAAACCCTGACCATCGATGAGATGCGATCGACCGAGGTCGATGGGTTGAAGTACAAGGTCTTCCGCGTGACGGGGACGTTTACCTCCCCTCTGGACTTTCACGCGTTCCCCTTCGACACCCAGGAACTGCTGTTGCACTTCCAGAATCGAACGCTTGCTTCGACACAACTGGTCTACGCCATCGACAGTGACTTCGTGCGGGTTCCTGTTTCGGATCGACTCTCCGTCGGGGGCAACGCTACTGAATCGATCAGCGAGATCAACAACTGGAAAGCGACCGATCTACAGGCGTTCGCTGGATCAGTGGGCACATCGTCGAATCTGGGCGATCCAGAGGTCACGCAGGCGAGTCAGGGCATCGAGTTTTCCCAGGTCGGTGTCACGATCGATATTGGACGCAATGTTGGCCAGTTTCTGCTCAAGAACTTGCTGCCGTTGGTGCTCTTGCTCGCGATCACGTATATCTCGCTCTTCTTCTCGCATGACCAAACCACCGAACGGGTCTCGTTCGGCATTACGGGCGTTCTGACTGGGGCGGTCCTGCTGAGCACGGTCGTGTCGGTGTTGCCCGATGTTGGGTACACCGTTGCCATCGAGTGGGCGTTCTATGCGTTCATCCTCTTGTCCGCGCTGTGCATCCTGGTTGCGCTCATTGGCGGCAAGCTCAACGAAGCGAAGCAGATCTCGGAAGTCCGCACGCTCGATCTGGCGGCCCGCATCGGCTATCCCCTGCTCGTTGGCGTGGTCGTGTTGGGGTATTGGTACTTCTATCGGTAGCATGGTTCATTCGTAACGGACAGCCCTGTTTTCAAGACTGCGTATCCGCAACCGTTCATCTCTGCGAGGGACATCCGCGTCGGCCGGGCGTGGCAGCCACAGATCGGCTCGTCGGGAAGCGGGACGCTGCGCTCATCAGAACGAGCATGGTGAAGCGGGACACGAAAACGGGCCGTCCGGCATTCGCCGGACGGCCCGTAGATTGCCTGGTGTCGAAACTCGACTACCGGGCAGGCTCCAGTTTGGTCCACTTCTCTTCGGGGAGCGTTGCCTGAGTGATCATCGAGAGTTGCGCGCCGATTCCCACCGCGGCCACAACGATCCAGGCAATGATCCAGAACCAGCTTTCGTCGATAGCGGCCCAGATGGCGCCGTAGTCGAGATCGGCCCGGTCGATTCGGTTGAAGGTCAGCAGCACTCCACCGAGTAGCATCGTGGCGCCCACGAATGCGGTGTTGACGATGACCCAGTAGATCGGCAGATTGAGGAGCACAGTCAGCAGACCGAGGATGACGGCTCCGACGACGGCCACGATGAAGATCAGCCATTGGCCGTCGATGTTGAGGGCATTCATCAAGCCGGTGCCGAGACTCGCTCCCAGGAACGCCGCACCCAAAATGATAGCGACGTACCAGAAGAGGTATGAGATGACCGCGCCAACGATGCCGAGCACGATCCCGACAATGATTCCTGTCGTCGTCGAGAGGAACTGATTGTCGAACAGGTGGTCCATGAGCGCGAGACCGCCGGCCATTCCGACGATGAAGCCCATGATTGGCAGCGCGATGAAGAACACGCGCAACCCTGCGAGCGCGAGAAACGCTCCCAGCACGATCAAAATGATCCCAACGAGAAGATCCATAGCCTCCCACTCCTCCGCACCGGCCCGGCCGCACGTTGCTGCCAGGACACCTCAGTTGCCGCATGACCAAGCGCGGCCATGCGTACGTTCACTGCAGTTGTTGCAGTTTACGTGACTCACTGTCAATTGGATAGGGCATTGCTACGAATCTCGTTGTCGAAGCCAATGGCGAGCCATGAGCACGAGGGCAGTGATCGACCCGATGGCGATTCCCACGGCGAGCACCTGATACTGTCGCCCGCTGTCGACGTATGACATAACGATTGCGCCAAAGAGCCCTCCCGCAAGTCCTGCGAGGAGAGCCGCCTTGGCTCCCAGGGGAATTCCCGGCAGCATCGTATCCAGGCGCCCATCATGGTTGGGCGGATCGGGATCGGTCATACAGGCGTCAGCAGCTCCGCGTGAGCTGCTGCGAAGATCGGCAGCGCTCGTTCGATCATCTCCATCGTGCCCGTCAGCGAGATGCGGATGTAGCCGGGTGCATCGAAGACCGTCCCAGGCAGCACGAAAACATCGTCCTGCGCCAGCAGATCGACGAATTCCCATTCGTTGGCGAATGGCGATTCGACCACCAGATAGAAGGTTCCCTCCGGTTCGGACGTGCGATAGCCTGCAGCGCGCAACCCCTCCACCATGCGGTCACGTTTGGCCTGCAGTGATGCGAGGTCGATGATCTCACCATCGAGGTCGTCGATGGCATGTTGGAGCAGCGCATTCGGGAATCCGTAGCCGGTCAGCACCTGGGCGGCGAAGAGCCCGGCCATGGCTTCCTCCCTCTGAGGATACTCGGGAGCAAGCGCCACAAAGCCGATCCGCTCACCAGGAGTGAGGAGGGTCTTGCCGAAGGTGTAGACCACCAGCGTTTGGGGATAGAACGCGGCCGGAGTGGGGCAGGCGCGCCCGTCGAACAGGATGCGCCGATACGCCTCATCTGAAATGATCGCGATCGAACGGCCATTGCGATTCGAGGCGCGGGTGAGGATCTCGGCCAGTTGCTGGAGCGCTTCCGCGGAGAAGACTTTCCCGGTTGGGTTGTGCGGAGAGTTGACGATGATCGCGCGGGTGCGCGACGTGATGGCAGCTTCGATCGCTTCGAGATCGATGTCGATGCGCTCCCAATCGATGGACACACTCACCGGAACGCCACCCGCCCGGCGGATCATCGAGGGATAGAAGAACCAGGGCGGAGAGATGTAGATCACCTCGTCTCCTGGCTCGACGACCGTTTGTAGCGCCACCGACAGACCGGTGAACGCGCCGTTCGTCATTGTGACGAAGGCGGGATCGAACGAAACGCCCGTCTGCTCGCTGAGCGAGCGCGCCACCACCTCGCACGCATGCGGATCGCTCATCTGGTAGGCATGCCAGTTGCTCGCCTGCGGTGGCAGGACTCGTTCCAGCGCGCGGGTGAAACCGGGGAGAACGGGATCGTGCGGGTTGCCAAGCACGAAGTCGGAAATGCCGGGCTCACCGGCGCGTTGCGCCCAACGGCTCCGCTGAAGGAAATCGACCAACGGGCCAAGTTCTCGAAGCTCAGTCGCCAGTCCGTGGGGAAGAGAGGTAAATGACATGTAGGTCTCCTTATCCGGGGCGGAGGCCGATTCTCTCTGCGGCGTCGCCCCGACCATTACGAACGCGCGGCCACGCTCATATCAGCCGCGCTCGACTCTCACCATACGCACCAAGAGACGGAAATGGAAGTGTGCGTAGGGCTGTTGGCCGAAAAATACGTGAAAATGCCTATGAGTACGTCGGTCGACACAGGGCATAACGAAGGGCCCGACTGAGTCGGACCCTTCTCGCTGCCCATGCGAATTGGAACGTTATCCGCTGATACGGTAGTTGGGGGCTTCTTTGGTAACGATAACGTCGTGCGGATGACTCTCGCGGAGACCTGCGGCGGTGATTTGCACGAACTGAGCATCGCGCTTCAGGCTGGCAATGTCTTCGGTTCCGCAATAGCCCATTGCCGCACGCAGACCGCCCACCAACTGGAAGACCATTGTTCCGAGGGGACCCTTGTACGCCACGCGACCCTCGATACCTTCTGGCACGAGCTTGTCCGATCGTGCGTTCTCCTGGAAATACCGGTCCTTGGAGTAGGAACGTCCGCGCATCGCTCCAATCGAGCCCATGCCGCGATACTCCTTGAACCGCTCTCCCTGATAGAGGACGACCTCACCCGGGCTCTCGTCGACGCCTGCCAGCAGGCTGCCAAGCATGACCGCATCGGCGCCGGCGGCAATCGCCTTTGCGATGTCGCCCGAATACTGAATACCGCCATCGCCAATGATGGCAACTCCGTGCCGGGATGCGGCCTTGGCGCATTCGTAAATAGCGGTAATCTGCGGCACGCCGACGCCAGCCACCACCCGGGTCGTGCAGATCGAGCCGGGGCCTACCCCGACCTTGACCGCGTCCGCTCCGGCGTCGACAAGCGCCTCCACCGCGGCCGCGGTGGTGACATTGCCGGCCATGATCGGCAGGCTCAGGCGGCGCTTCAGTGTCGATACCGCTTCGAGCACACCGCGCGAATGACC
>JAWKPF010000053.1 GCA_041390825.1 Thermomicrobiales bacterium | reverse complement strand
TGCTCTCCATGGTGAACAACACCTAGCGCGCCTGCGCCAAGGAGCAAACATGTCCGGCTATTCGGTTCCGTCCAGAGAAGACGACCCGGTGCACACCGTGCGAACCATCGGCCGGTTGTCCCAAATGCTCATCGAACTGCGGGACGAGTACGTGGCGCGCCCCAGACCTGAAACGCTGCAGCAGATCGAGCAGCGTCTGGACGATCTGCTCCTGCAGCGCGAGGCGCTCCGGGCGCGCATCGACCACGCCAGCGACACGAGCGATCGATCGGCTACGTAACCGAAGTCGATCCGGGTTTCACCAACGCTGCACCTGCCGCACAAAGCGGGCACTCCTCGGCGGCCCAGCTTTCGATGTTAAGTGTGAGCAATGGCAAGAGGGGAAGCTCGCCAAACCTGACCGATCCGCCACTGCGATCGGCAAGTACTGCTATCCCAACGACTTCGACCGGATGACCCTTCAGCGCGTTAAGGGTCTCTGCCACTGATCCTCCAGTAGTCAGAATGTCATCGATCACGAACACACGAGCACCGGGTGTGAAGACGGTGCTTCGCTTGATTTCCCGCCCGGAGAGTCCTTCGCCACTTCGCTCAGCGTACGCCGCCGGCAGTCCAAGCTGCCGGGCCAACTCGAAGGCGAGCAGGATTCCGCCGGTTGTTGGGCCAACGATCACATCGATGTCCCACGCGCGAAGTTGCTCCGCGAGCGGTTCGAGGACCAGGGATGTTGCTCCAGGATTGCGCAGCAGATCGAACTTCTCGAGATAGCGGTCGCTATGCCGACCAGAGGCAAGGAGAAAATGCCCCTGCTTGAGGGCGCCGGCATCGACGAAAAGCTGTTCCAGATCGACCGTCATCGACTCCTATCCTGCAAAGTAAAAGGCGGTGCCCAGAATGAGATAGACCGCAATGAGCTGCGCGCCTTCCAGCCAGTTCGATTCGCCATCCTGCGAGATCGCTACGGCGAGCAAGACCGCCGCGATGAGCGCAATGAGTTCCCATGTGTTGAAGACCATCGGGATCGGCTTATCGATGACCTCACCGATGAGCACCAGGACTGGCGCCACAAACAGGGCCACCTGCAACCCCGATCCGAGCGCGATACCCAGGCTCAGATCCATGTCATTGTTCCAGGCGGCCTTCACGGCCACAAGATGCTCCGCGACATTGCCGACCAGCGGGACGACGATGAGCCCGATGAAGACTTCGCTCAGCCCCCAGGATTCAGCCGTTGGCTCCAACACGCCAACCAGGATCTCGCTCATCACAACGACCGCCAGCGTGGCGGCAACCAGCAACCCAATCGCAACCTTGAGCGACATCGTGGCTTTTTCGATGTGCTCCTTGTGCGGCTTCTGGGAACGCTTGTCGAAAAGCGTAAAGTAGAGATAAGCCGCGTAGATGACCAGCATGATGAGGGCGACGCCATCGCTCAACCGTTCGGCGTCGTGCCGATCGAGCGTGACACCATCCGCATTGGTCAGATAGAAGAGGCCGGGAACGACGAGCGAAATGACCGCCAGGGTCATCATGGTGGCGTTTGTGGACGCTTCGCGCGGATCGAACGACTGAATCCCGTTCTTCAGTCCGCCCAGGAGCAATGATGCGCCGAGCACGATCAGGATGTTCCCGATGATCGAACCAGCGATGCTGGCCCGCACGACACTTTCGAGGCCTTCACGCAAGGCGGCGACCGCAATAATGAGTTCGGCAAGGTTGCCCAACGTGGCATTCAGCAGCGAACCGATCTTCGGACCGGTGTAGATGGCGGTTTCTTCGGTCGCGGTTCCCAACACACCTGCAAGAGGGATCAGGCTAAGCGCGCTCAGGACGAAGATCAGCGAATGGCTGCCGATATCGAGAAACTCGAGCGCGAGTGTGATGGGCACCAGCGCGAGCATCCCATACATGACCTTCTGGACCATGCTCCACCCTCCCGATTGTCGATCACACCCGGTCTAGTAACCGGTGCCTGTCTCACGATACGCCGTGATGGGTTGAACGGTATAGACCTCAGTTGCGCGTTCCATCGAGGCTACCATGGCGCGGGCAGTATCGATCGATGTGATGCACGGCACGCCACGTTCGACCGCGGCTCGCCGAATCTCGAGCCCGTCGAGGAACTCCTTGTCGGCTGGACCAGGCGTGTTGATCACCCCGTCGACAATGCCAAGCAGGATGACATCGACCACATCCGGTTTGCCACGCCCGATGCGCTTGGTCACCATTTGAACCGGCATTCCGGCCCGCTCGATCATCGCCGCGGTCCCTTCGGTGGCGTAGAGCTTGTATCCCTGGCGGACCAATGAGTTGATCATTTCGAGCGAATCGGCCTTGTCTTCATCGGCGAGGGAGATGAGGATCGATCCGCGCGGAGGAAGCGACAGCCCAGCGGCAATGAGCGCCTTATAGAACGCCGAGTCAAAGTTCCGATCGACGCCCATCACCTCGCCGGTCGACTTCATTTCTGGTCCGAGGTTGACTTCGACGCCGCGGAGCTTGGCCATCGAAAACACTGGCGCTTTGACCGCAACCAGCGGTTGTCGCGGCCAGAGACCACCGGCAAAGCCCTGATCCTTCAGCGTCTTGCCGAGCATGATATTGGTGGCCAAACGCACCATCGGTACGCCAGTGACCTTGCTCATGAACGGCACTGTTCGGGAGGAGCGAGGGTTGACCTCGAGCACGTAGAGTCGTCCGCTATGGATGACGTATTGAATATTGATCAAACCTCGAGCGCCTATAGCCAGGGCGATGCGCGTGGTGTAGTCGACGATGGTTTCGATCTCTGCCGGGAAGAGCCGGATGCCAGGGTAGACCGCGAAGGAGTCACCAGAATGCACGCCGGCGCGTTCGATGTGCTCCATGATGCCGGGAATGAGGACGTCGGTTCCGTCGCAAATCGCATCGACTTCGACCTCTTTGCCGAGCAGGTACTTGTCCACCAGAACAGGGCGATCGACGGTCATCGTCGTCGCGTTGCGGATGTAGCGGGAGAGCTGCTCGGAACTGTAGACGACTTCCATCGCCCGTCCGCCGAGAACATAGGAGGGGCGCACCAGCACTGGATAGCCTATTCGATCGGCGACTGCCTCGGCGTCAGCCAGGGTCGTGACCGCGGCCCCGTTCGGTTGCGGGATGCCGAGCTCTCGCAGGAAGGCTTCGAATCGATAGCGATCCTCGGCGAGGTCGATCGAGTCCTGGGAGGAACCCAGAATCTCAGCGCCGCGGTCGGTGAGCGGTTCGGCAAGATTGATGGCGGTCTGACCGCCAAACTGCACGATGACTGGCGGACCAGCACCTTCTCCGTCGGGACGTTCGTGCTTGATGACCGCGTCGACACTTTCGGCATCGAGCGGTTCGAAATAGAGCCGGTCGGAGGCATCGAAATCGGTCGAGACCGTCTCGGGATTGGAGTTGATCATGATCGACGCCACACCGGCATCGTGCAGCGCGCGCGCTGCATGGACCGAGCAATAGTCGAATTCGATTCCCTGTCCGATGCGAATCGGACCTGAACCGACAACCAGCGCGCGCTCACCCTCGATGGGTGCGGCTTCGTCTTCGAACTCGTACGTCGAGTAGAAGTATGGCGTCGAGGCTTCGAACTCGCCGGCGCACGTGTCGACCATCTTGTAGACCGGAGTCATGCCGAGTCCGACACGATAGTCGCGCACATCGGTCTCGGTCGTACCGAGCAGCGTGGCAATCTGACGATCGCTGAAACCCGCGCGCTTGGCGGCCCACAGCAGCTCCGGATCGAGATCGCCCTCCGAGGCCGCGATGGCCTGTTCGATCTCGACAAGTCCGAACAGTTTGTCGAGGAACCATTCGTCGATCTTCGACCAGACATGGATCGTTTCGACGGTGACGCCGGATCGCAACGCTGACATGATCGCCCAGAGGCGCAGATCGTTCGGCTTCCGAATCAATGCCTCGGTCTGTTCCGGAGTCCATCGCGCGTCGACCCAGGCGAGGTCCTTGGCTTGCCCTTCGAGCGAGCGAACCGCTTTCTGCAGCGCGCCTTCGAATGACCGGTCGACGGCCATCACCTCGCCGGTTGCCTTCATTTGCGTGCTGATGGTGCGGTCGGCGCGCACGAACTTGTCGAACGGCCAACGCGGAATCTTCACGACTGCATAGTCGAGCGCCGGTTCGAATGCGGCCGTGGTCTTCTGCGTAACCGCATTACGGAGTTCATCGAGCGTCTTGCCGATAGCGATCTTGGCTGCGAGCCGCGCAATGGGATACCCCGTCGCTTTCGAGGCAAGCGCGGAGGATCGGCTGACACGCGGGTTGACCTCGATCACCGAATACGCAAACGAATCCGGATCCAGGGCGTACTGAATGTTGCAACCGCCTTCGATCTCGAGCGCGCGGATGATCTTGAGCGCCGAAGAACGGAGCATCTGGTACTCGTAGTCGGAGAGGGTCTGCGAGGGCGCAACGACGATTGAGTCGCCCGTATGGACGCCCATGGGGTCGAAGTTCTCCATATTGCAGATCGTGATGCAGGTGTCGCGGCTGTCCCGCATGACCTCGTATTCGATTTCTTTCCAGCCGGTGAGATCGCGCTCCAGCAGGATCTGATGAATCGGGCTGGCATTGAGACCGCTTGCCACTATGCGATTGAGCTCGTCCGGCGTGGTGGCCACACCGCCACCAGTGCCACCCAGGGTGAAGGCTGGGCGAATGACGAGCGGGAGCGGGACTCGATCCGCAAACTCGCGCGCTTCCTCGATCGAATGAACGATGGCGCTCTCGACCGCGGGCTCTCCGATTTCCTCCAGCATTGCCTTGAACAGAGCACGATCTTCGGCGCGCTTGATGGCCGACAGCTGGGTGCCCAGCAGTTTCACGCCATAGCGGTCGAGGATCCCGAGCTCAGCGACTTCCACCGCCAGATTGAGTCCGGTTTGACCGCCGAGCGTCGGGAGCAGTCCATCGGGCCGCTCCCGCTGGATGATGCGACGGATGACTTCGGGCTTGAGCGGTTCGATGTAGACCGCATCGGCGACGTCTTCATCAGTCATGATCGTGGCGGGATTGGAATTGACGAGGATGGTGCGAATCCCCTCTTCCCGCAGAGCGCGACATGCCTGAGTTCCCGCGTAGTCGAACTCCGCCGCCTGCCCGATGACGATGGGCCCCGAGCCGAGGACGAGGACGCTGCGAATTTGATTGCTCACGCTGCTTTCCTTGCCCTCACCATATCGAGAAAGTCGTCGAAGAGATTGCCGCTGTCCCATGGGCCAGGCGACGCTTCGGGATGGAACTGCACCGAGATGATCGGCAAGGACGCATGGCGAAGGCCCTCGACGCTGCGGTCGTTGAGATTGACGAGCGCAACTTCCCAATCCTTGCCAGTCGGGAGCGTCGAACCGTCCACGTAGAATCCATGATTCTGCGCGGTGATCGAAACCTGGCCAGAACGCACGTCCTGCACCGGATGATTGCCTCCACGGTGGCCGAACTTGAGCTTGCCGGTATCCGCGCCGATAGCGCGCGCAAGCAGTTGGTGCCCGAGACAGATACCAAAATAGGGAACATCAGCGTCGAGCGTGGCGCGAACGACATCGAGACCACTATCGAGGTTCTTGGGATCTCCCGGACCAGGCGAAACGACGACGCCATCGGGTCTCAGCGCTTCGATATCCGCGAATGGAGTGCCGTAGGGCACGACAGACACGACGGCGCCGCGGTCGACAAGCGATTGCACGATGTTGAACTTGACCCCGCAATCGACGATAACGATGTGCGGCCCGTCGCCGGCGCCAAAACGCTGCAGTCCATCGTGGCCTACGAGACCGACAACGTCCCATTCACCGGGCAGCCGGGCGACCTTCGCCCGCTCGACGAGCTCCTCGTCCGTCACACCTTGCATCTTGCGAACGAGGACGCCACGGATGTCGCCGCTCGTGCGAATGTGGCGGGTAAGGGCACGAGTGTCGATGCCCGAGATGCCCGGAATCTGGTTGTCGCGCAAGTAGGCGTCGAGCGTTCCCTCTGAGCGCCAATTGCTGGGCAGATTGCAGAGTTCCCTGACGATGAGACCCGATATCCATGGTTGGCGCGATTCGGCGTCGGCCTGATTGACTCCGTAGTTACCGATGAGCGGAAACGTCATGCACACGATCTGACCAGCGAACGAGGGATCGGTGCAGACTTCCTGATAACCGGTCATCGAAGTCGTAAATACGACTTCACCGTCAGCGTCGAAATCGGCGCCAAAGCCACGTCCACGGAAGATCGTCCCATCCGCCAGGGCAAGCGCGGCGTCCCAGGCGGGCGTAAAGCGGGTTCCGTTCATTCCGGTGTCAGGCGGCAAAACGCAATTCTCCATCGACAATCGTAAATCGGTTTCGGCCACAAAGGGTCATGCCAAGCAAGGGCGTGTTGGCGCTTCGCGTACGAAGGCTGGACGCCTCGACAATCCAGGTCTCATCCGGATCGAAGATCGTGATGTCTGCCGGGGCTCCCGGGATCAGGCGCCCTCGATCGCTACGCAGCACCTGCGCCGGGTTGTAGCTCATCAGCCGAACAAGGTCGAGATAGCTGATATGCCCCGCGCGGACGAGCGCGAGCATCATCGGGAGACCGAACTCGAGCCCGCTGAGTCCAAACGCCGCAGTCTCAAATTCGCCGGGCGCCTTGTCGGTGTCGGCGTGTGGCGCGTGATCGGTGGCGACGATATCGAACGTGCCGTCCTCGATGGCAGCAAGAAGAAGCTCTGTATCGCGCCGGGGCCGCAGCGGCGGGTTGACCTTGGTGTTGGGATGTGCCGGTTCGGCCGGGCTTCCTGCCGGCTCGTCGACGTTCACGAACGTCCGATCTCCGGCAACCCATTCATCGGTCATGAGCAAATGGTGGGGCATTGCCTCTGCTGTGACGTTGACGCCACTCGCCTTTGCCTGGCGAATCATTTCGATACCGGCCCCGGTGCTGACATGCAGCACATAGAGCCAGCCGCCTGTCTTCGCGGCAAGGTCGAGGTCGCGGGCGAGGAGATTTTCCTCTGCGCGCGCTGGAAGACCCTTGAGTCCGAGTCGCGCTGATACGTCGCCCTCATGCATGGACCCGCCCATGAGCGACTTGTCTTCGCAGTGAACCATGACCGGGCGATCAAGCGACTTGCTGGCTTCCAGCGCCGCAATCATGATTTCGGGGTCGTCACAGCTGTCGCCATCGTCAGAAAAACCGATGGCTCCGGCGGCGACAACCGCCGGGTAATCGACTGCCTTCACCCCCAGACGGCCAACCGAGATCGCGGAAATTGGATGCACATGCACGATAGCCTCCGCCGCGATCAAGTCGTCGAGGAGGGCAATCGAGTCAGTCGAGTCCAGCGTCGGGCGAGTATTCGGCATGCAACAGACGGTCGAGAACCCGCCGGCCGCGGCCGCAGCTGTGCCCGTTGCGATCGTTTCCTTGTTGTCGAAGCCGGGTTGCCGCAGGTGGACATGCATATCGATAAGTCCGGGAGTAACGACCAGGCCTGAAGCGTCGATTTCCGAATCGCCAGCGTTGGCAGGCACATCGCCTACGTGGGAAATGCGCCCGTTCTGCAGCAGGAGATCGGCTTGTCCGTCGAAGCCAGATGCGGCGTCGACCACCCTTCCATTTCGAATAGCTATCGATCCTGGTAGTTTGGACACTAGGGTTTCCGTGCGCACAAAAAACCGCCTCTCGGTGCGATCGACGACCGGGACGCGGCAACCACTTGCGACGTTGCTCGATGTGCGCGGAAGCGGGAGGCTCCCGCTGCATCCTGAGTTGTAAGGATACGGGGAGCGGTCGGAATGTGCAACGAACGATGACGGAAACGGGTGACTGGCTCGGGGTCCAGGGTCCAGGGTCCGGGGTCCGGGGTCCGGGGACAAAGGGGGGGTTGGAATTGGCAGAGTGGAACAACTTCGCCGGGTTAGAAGGAGCGACGGCTGCGGTCTCCCGTACAATCACTCCATGAGGACGGCAGCAGCAGCCGCAGAGTCATGCAACAAGATCGACGACGTGTGGCGTCGATTGAAGGCGGAATACGGTGAGCCACGGATCGAGCCGACGGGCGATCCGATTGGGCAGCTGGTGTCGACCATCTTGTCGCAACACACGGCTGACGCGAGCTCGGACCGCGCGTACCGGCAGCTTCGGGCGCGTTTCCCAACCTGGTCCGATGTTGCCACTGCCCCACTCGATGAGATTGCCGAATCGATCCATCTCGCCGGGTTGTCGAACCAGAAGGCAACGACAATCCAGACCGCATTGCGCGACCTGGATTCCACAGATTTGCAAGCGCTCTCGACACTGCCGGTTGCCGACGCCAGAAGGCGATTGACGTCGATACGAGGAGTTGGAGACAAGACGGCGTCGTGCGTACTGTTGTTCGCGCTCGGTATGCCCGCCCAACCGGTGGACACGCACATCGAGCGCGTGAGCAAGCGCATCGGCATGACAAGTGGAGCGAGGACCGCGGCCGGCATCCAGGATGTGCTGGAGGAATGCCTTCCCGCGGATGGACAAACCATGTACGCGTTTCACGTCGATCTGATTCGGCACGGACGCGAGATATGTGTTGCACGCTCCCCGAAATGCTCGCTCTGCGTCCTGTCCGATCTCTGCGCGTACTACCAGCAGTCGATCTCGCAGATGGAATCCTGATATGCCGGTGACGACCCGTCTTGTACTTGTTCGCCACGGCCAAACGTCGGCGAACTTCTCACGCGTCCTGTGCGGATCGACCGATCTTCCGCTCGACCCTGTGGGGGAGCGCCAGGCGCAGCTGGTTGCGCAGAGGATCGCGACCGAGATGGCCATCGACGCGCTCGTTTCGAGCCCAATGACGCGAGCTCGCGCAACCGCAAGTCCGATCGCCGCCCTCACTGGACTCGACATCGAGGAAGCCCACGATTTGCGTGAGGTCAGCTTTGGCGATTTGGAAGGCTCGACGGTCGAACACCTGGAAACCGAGCACCCGCAGATCGCGAAGTTGATGCTCGATCCGCACAACACGAGTCTGCGCTGGCCCAACGGTGATCACATGCAGGAGTTCTATTCTCGTACCCAGAAGGCGTTTGCCGAGATTGCGCACGCGCATGCGCGCAAGACCGTTGCAGTTGTCGCGCACGGCGCAGTCATCGGAGGTTACCTGCGTTACGTCACGGGCGCGCCAATCAATGCGTGGCGCACGCATGGCGTTCGAAACTGCTCTATCTCACTCGTCGATGTGATCGATGGTCGACCGATAGTCTCGTCTGCCAACGACTGCGCGCATCTGGATACGGTGCTCGAGCTTGTTCAGGAGGCTTGATGAAACTCACCATTCTGGGCAGCGCGGCCGCCGGAACGAATGCAGGCTCGGGGTGCTCGAGCTATCTGATTCGCTCTGAAGACACCAGGCTTCTGATCGATTGTGGTCCCGGCACGATTCCGGAGCTGAAACGCCACATCGATGTCCGCCTTGTCGACGGAATCGTCATCTCTCATATGCATCTCGACCACATCCTGGATCTGGTGACTCTGCGAGGAGCGTATCGCTACGCCCCAGAACCATTCGATGGCCGAATTCCGCTCTGGCTGCCACCAGGAGGGGCAGCCATTCTGGACAGTCTGGCTGCCCCGCTCGATCTGGATCACCATTCTCCGCTCTTCTTCGACCAGGTCTACGAAACACACGAATACAATCCGATCGACTCGCTGCAAATCGGTTCGATTGCGATCGATTTCGCGCCAACGCAGCACGCGATGCCGGCCTGGGCCATGCGTGTGGCGCGTTCCGGATCGGACGCAGCAATAGGGATAACGTCCGATACCGGTCCGGTGACCAACCTGGCGGCGTTCCTGCGCGGGGTATCGGCGCTCATTTGCGAGGCGACACTGCTGGAGAGCGACGTTTCACCAATGGAACGAGACCACCTCACCGCGCAAGAAGCGGGGAGGCTGGCTGAAATGTGCCAGGCAGGCCGGCTCGTTCTCACGCATGTCTGGGATGAGCTGGGCGCCGACAAGCTCCTGAGCTCCGCCATGAGCGCATATGCCGGACCTGTGGAGATTGGCTGGCCCGGGATGGAGATCGAGACGACATGAGCGAACTTGCGAGTACGCGATCGGCCACTGGACCGACCTCGATGCTCTGACCGGCTGCACCGTCATTCTGTTCGATCGGCTCGTGTCGGCCTCGTTCGAAGCGAGAGGTGGAGCGCCCGGCACGCGCGAGACCGACCTGCTGCGGCCGAGCGCGTCAGTGCGCGCAGTTGACGCGATCCTGCTCTCCGGGGGAAGCGCTCCGGGACTGAGCGCGGCGGATGGGGTCATGCGCTACCTGCAGGAGCAGCAACGCGGATTCCCGACACCGGCTGGACCGGTGCCGATCGTGCCGGCTGCGATCATCTTCGATCTGTCAGTCGGGAAGCCCATCTCCCCTCGTCCGGACGATGGCTACTCCGCCTGCCTGAACGCCGTGGATCCAACGACAGCCCAGCGTGGTCAGGTGGGCGCAGGCACGGGCGCGCGCACAGGCACGATCCATCCACGCAAGGGTCCGGTCCGCGGCGGGTTCGGGGCCGCGACGGTGACATGCGCAGCCGGTTCGGTGTCGGCATACATGGTGGTCAACTCGGCGGGAGAAGTCATCACCCCAGACACGCTCGAGGATGTCCGCGCATCGCTTCTGCAGGCTCCGCTGCCAGGAGAAGGGCGCGAGTCGACCACGATCGGGGTGGTGGTGACAGATGCCGTCGTCGACCATCGGACCCTGGAGCGGATGACGATCGCGGCACATGACGGAATGGCCCGCGTGATTCGCCCTTGCCACACACCGCTGGATGGGGACGCGGTGTTCGCATGCGGATTGCGAAGCGGTTCCTGCGATCTCATGACGACAATGGCGCTTTCTCTGGCCGCCGAGGTCGCCGTAGAGCAGGCCATCCTGGATGCCGTAATGTCGTAATCGTGATCGGTGTCGGCATCACCCGGTGGTATCATCGGAACGACACTTCGACATCAAGTTCGTATCCGATCTCTTTGAGCAGCGCGAACTCCGATGACCTATCTCTCGACACCACAATTCCTACTCTCGACAGCGAGCAGCCCGATTCTTCCCGGGAGTGCTTATCTCGACATCGGAGGGCGGCTGCCCCTGAGCGGGATCGATCTGGATGGGTATGGGTCGTTGCGATCGAAGCTCCAGCGGTGGACGACCGTGCCAGTCGAGGAGACCGAGCGCATTCGTTCGATCTGGCTGCCGGCCGATTCTCCCTGCTCGCCACCGAGCCATGTGACGCGTTGGGGCCAGTGCGCATTCTGAGTGGCAGCTATCCCACTGTTGTCATCGACCGCCCGGAGCGACGATCGCGCGAGGATCTGGCCAATCAGGTGGGAACCGCGATCCGGCTGCGACAGCTCTGGGGAGATCACTGCCGAGTGGCAGTGGCGGTGCGGCCGTACCACCCCAGCGGGGTGCGCGCGCATCTGAGCCAGATTGCCGGTCTGCGGATGCAGGCGTCGGAATGGGATGTCGATATCGCGCTGGATCTCAGCAAAGATGTCGACTGGTTGTGGGAAGCCGAGGCATCGATCTACCGAATGATGCCGTCGCTCCGCTTGGTTCGCATCGGCATCACCGCTGCAACGCTCGATGGCCGTTTCCGGGCTTCCTTGACCGACCGCGCGTTGTCATCATGCGCTGAGCTGGGGTTCGACGGAATGATCAGTCTGGTAACTCCGGTGCCGTGGTGGCATTGGCGCAACGAACGGACGATCGAAGCATTCTGCCGCGACGCTACAGGGCGTGTGAACCGGAAGTTCTCACGCATCTCGTCGAGTGGAGAGTTCACGACGGAGCTATCCGCCCCGGTCGAATTCGAATAGGTCGATCGCGACCCATTCCTGTCCTCTGGCGCACCGATGCGCTCGACATCGTGGACCGATCTCACGGCTCTTCGGTCCATGAAACGAAGAACGGCGGCGCAACGAAGCGCCGCCGTCTGTGTATCTGTGCTGTGTGCGGCGCCAGGTTACCGCTTGGTGTACTGAGGCGCCTTGCGGGCTCGCTTGAGTCCGACCTTCTTGCGCTCCTTCACGCGTGCGTCGCGAGTGAGCAGGCCTGCCCGCTTGAGTGGACCACGCAATTCATCATCGGACTTGGCCAGCGCGCGCGCGATGCCATGGCGGACCGCGCCAGCCTGGCCGGAGGTGCCGCCGCCAACGACCTTGACCACCACATCATAGGAATTGGTGGTTTGAGTCAACTCGAGTGGCTGGAGAACGGTGACGTGCAGGAGTCCGCGGCCACCGAAGTAGTCGGTCATCTCCCTGCCGTTGACCTGAATGGAACCACTGCCGGGATACATGCGGACGCGAGCGACTGCCGCCTTCCGACGACCAGTTCCGTAGAGATAACGCTGTTTGGTGTCGACCATGTGAATACTCCCCTACCGGCCTAGACGGCCAGTTCCTTCGGCTGCTGGGCTTCGTGCGGATGCGACGCGCCGGTGTAGACCTTCAGCTTCTTCAGCTGCTCCTCACCGAGCGCATTCTTCGGGAGCATGCCCTTCACCGCGAACTTGATGATGCGTTCCGGATGCTGCTGGCGCATGTCGCGCAGCGAGACCTGGGTGAGACCGCCAGGATAGCCAGAGTGGCGGCTGTAGAGCTTCTCGTTCTCCTTGTTGCCGGTGACAGCGATCTTGTCGGCATTGATAACGATGACGTAATCGCCCATGTCCATGTGAGGGGCGAACGTGGGCTTGTTCTTGCCGCGCAAGGTGCTGGCGATGACCGTGGCGAGGCGGCCCAGGGTCTTGCCCTCCGCATCGACCACGTACCAATCGTGCTGAACGTCCTTCGCGCGCGGCGACCAGGTTTTGCGTTCCATCTCTCTATCCTGACTCCCCGGCTCGTTGCCGGCCATTCGGCCGGTTCCGCACGGCTTCCGGCTGCTCGTTTCCATATCCCACGGCCCAGAGTGTCAACCCTTCGGCCGGGACATTCTTTGGCGCTTTGCGCCGGTCCCTGGCGACGAAAAGCTCGTCGACGAGGTCCGGCTGGCGCGCGCCGCGCCCGATTTCGACCAGGGTTCCCACGATTCCACGAACCATCCGTGGCAGGAACCCATTTGCCACGATGCGGAACTCGATCAGCGTCCCGTCATGTCGGGTGGCGCCCCACCAGTTCTCGATCTCCTGCACGGTGCATAGTCGCACGATGCGAGTCGATCCGTGCTGGCGATCCTTGCGGCTCGACCAAGGGACACCTTCGCCCCCCGATGCGAACGCCGCAAAGTCGTGCTCGCCGACGATACGGTTTGCCGCGTCCGCCAATCGAGCGAGGTCGAGCCGTTGTGGGAAAACCCACACGTACCCATCCGCGTTCGGTTGGCGGGTACCGGTCCACAGACGGTACCGGTATTCGCGCCAGGTGGCTGAATAGCGCGCGTGGAACCCCATTGGCTCCAGTCGCGCCTCCTGAACCGCGATGTCGGTCCCGAGATGGGCGTTCATCGCTTTGGGCAGTTGCCGGATATCGATCCGAACACCCTCACGGGAGCAACTGGCCACCTGCCCGGCGGCATGCACGCCGCGATCGGTGCGGCCTGCAAGATGAATTGGGATGGCCTTGCCGGCAATCTCCTCGAGCGCGCGTTCCAGTTCTCCCTGAACGGTTCGAGCGCTCGCCTGACGCTGCGACCCGACGAATCCCCGGCCGTCGTAGCTCACCCGCAAGCGGATGATCCCGGCAGCCGGTTCGCCGAAACGCGTTCTATTCGACAAACTCGATCAGCGCCATCTTCGCAGCATCGCCGCGACGAGGCTCCAGCTTCGAGATGCGGGTGTACCCGCCGTTGGTGGACTCATACCGCGGCGCGATGACCTCGAAAAGCTTGGTCGTCGCAAGCGGGTTGTCGATCTTGCTCATGATCAGATGGCGATTCGCGCTCGAATCCTCGCGCGCGATGGTCACCAGCTTCTCGATCACCGGGCGAAGATCTTTCGCCTTTGCCTCGGTCGTCGTGATCCGCTCATGGAGAATCATCGAGATCGCAAGCTGGCGAAAGAGCGCCTGGCGCTGTGATGGGTTGCGGCCGAGCTTTCGGCCAGCCTTTCGGTGTCGCATCGAACTATTCCTCGTCGTCCAGATCGCCGCCGATTCCGCGCTCCTGGAGCGCGCGCAGAGCAGCTGCCATATCGTCGATATCTTCGTCGTCGCCAACCACTTCGGCGCCGACACCGCCGATCTGCGCATCCTCCGGCCAGTAGCCGTACTCGATCAACTTGTCACGCAGCTCGTTGAGCGAGCGGGGACCGAAGTTGCGGATCGACATCAGCGTATCGGCGTCGATGGAAAGCACATGACCAACGGTCTCGATGCCACGGCTGCGCAGCGCGTTCGTGACGCGTGGCGAGAGGCCGAGATCGGTGAGGCGCGTGTTCTGCACCTCTTCCGGAATCGACGGACCAGACGCGGTTTCGGCCGCCGATGGCGCGCGGTTGAAATCAGCAAAGACCTTGGCGTGCTCGACCAGAATTTGGGCAGCCTCGGCAAGCGCATCGTTCGGTTCGATGGTGCCATCGGTCAAGATCTCGAGGATCAGGCTGTCGTAGTCGGTCTGCTGACCAACGCGTGTGTGCTCGACGACGTAGTTGACCTTCTGAATCGGGGTATAGATCGCGTCGATGGGAATCTCGCCCAGCGCAAACGTTTCCTGCGTCTCGGCTTCGCGATACCCCCGGCCGCGGTTCACCCACAAATCGACGTCCAGCACTGCATCCGGAGCGGTCAGGGTCGCAATCGCCTGATCCGGATTGATCACGTCGACTTCGGTCGGCCACGCCACATCACCGGCGGTCACGACCTTGTCGCCAGATCCATCACCACGCACGTAAAGGTGCGCGCGAACGTCGCCATTGATGTCCATGACGCGGCGGAGGCGAACCTTCTTGAGGTTCAGCACCAGTTCGGTCACATCCTCGCGCACGTCCTTGACAGTCGAGAACTCGTGCCAGACGCCGTCGATGCGGACGCGCGAGATCGCGACCCCTTCGAGCGACCGAAGGAGAATCCGGCGCAGCGCGTTCCCAAGGGTGGTGCCGTATCCGGGTTCGAGGGGCTCGACGCGATAGCGTCCGTAATTCTCGCCCTCGGTAACTGTTTCAATCGTAAATCCAGGTCGCTCCAACAATGGGAACTGCCTCCTTGCAAATAATGAGAACGCTCACGAGCGTCATGAGTCGCCCTTGCGGCTGTGCGGTCGCAAGGGCGAGAAGTGCATTAGCGGCTGTAGTACTCGACGATGAGCGCTTCGTTGAATTGCGGGATTTCCATTTGGTCCCGAGTCGGCAGCGCAATGACGCGGCCGCTGAGCTCGGTCGGATTGACCGAGAGCCACTCCGGAGCCTGCTTGCTCTGCAGCAAATCCGTAGCGGTCACAAAGTATTCCTTGCCCCGGCTTTCGCCCTTGACGGAGATGACATCGCCGGCGCGCACCTGGTACGACGGAATATCGGTCTTGCGGCCGTTGACCGTGAAGTGACCGTGGCGCACGAGCTGGCGAGCCTGCTGTCGCGAATCAGCGAAACCCATGCGGAAGACGGTGTTGTCCAACCGCGACTCGAGAAGCTGCAGCAGGTTGTCACCGGTCACACCACCGCGGCGCTCGGCCTCGGCATAGATCTTGCGAAACTGCGTTTCGAGCACCCCGTAATAGCGGCGAACCTTCTGCTTCTCACGAAGCTGATGGCCGTACTCCGACGGGCGCCGGGTTCGGCGCTGGCCATGTTGACCCGGCGGGAAATTGCGCGCCGGCTGCTTCATAGTGATGGGGCACTTCGGCCCATCGCAGCGCGCGCCCTTCAAGTAGAGCTTGACGCCCTCGCGCCGGCACAGCCGGCAAACTGGTCCTGTATAACGAGCCATTCCTCTTGACGACCCTTCCTAGACGCGACGCCGCTTGGGAGGACGGCAACCATTGTGCGGAATCGGAGTAGTATCGGTGATCGACACAACCTGAACGCCCGCGGCCTGCAATGCGCGAATAGCCATCTCGCGGCCGGAGCCGGGGCCCTTGACGTAGACATCGACCTGGCGCAGGCCATGCTCCATCGCCTTGCGGGCAGCCTGCTCGGCGGTCACCTGGGCGGCATACGGAGTGCTCTTGCGCGAGCCCTTGAAGCCGTTCGAACCGGCACTCGACCAAGCGATCACATTGCCGGCCGGATCGGTCAGCGTCACGATCGTATTGTTGAAGGTGGCCCGAATGAAGCCCTTGCCGCGAGGGATATTCTTGCGGTCTCGACGCCGAATGCGCGTCTTGCCCTTGGCGGACCCTCCCGATCGTCGACGCTCAGACATTGTTGTCGTTTCTCCTCTACCAGATCGATCTCAATAACGCGGGGCCCCACAGGCCCGCGCGAACTACTTCTTGTTGCGGATACCGATACCGCGCTTCGGACCGCGGCGGGTGCGCGCATTGGTGCGGGTGCGTTGACCGCGCACGGGCATGCCGCGGCGATGTCGCAGTCCGCGGTAGCACCCGATGTCCATCAAGCGCTTGATGTTGAGCGAGACCTCTCGACGAAGATCGCCCTCGACGCGGTATTCCTTGTCGATGATCTCGCGCAGGCGATTGACCTCTTCATCGGTCAGATCGCGCACGCGGGTGTCCGGATTGATCCCGGTGCGCTCGAGCAGGACCTGGCTCGTGTGCAAGCCAATGCCGTAAATGTAGGGAAGCGCTGCTTCGACACGCTTCTCGCGCGGAAGGTCGACTCCGGAAATTCTCGCCATATCGCTCGTTCCTCTAACGCTCGTGCTGAGCGACTAGCCCTGACGTTGCTTGTGCTTGGGATTCGAGCAGATCACACGGATGATTCCGTGCCGCCGAATCACCTTGCATTTGTCGCACCGTCGCTTAACAGATGCTGCAACTTTCATCGATCAAACCAACCTTCTCGTGTCTCGCTCGGGGCCGGGCAGTCCGTCCTCGAAGTGCGATGTCAAACAGCCCAGACGCACCAAGAGCGCACGCGTGGCGCGTGCGCAAGACAGACAATCATACCACAACGGCCACCCGTTTCGTCAGAATTTCCGCCGGGCCGTTCTGAATGAGAATCGTGTGTTCGAAATGCGCTGAACGGGTCCTATCACGCGTGATGACCGTCCAGCCATCATCCAGCTGAAGCGTTTCGTCGCCTCCGACATTGACCATCGGCTCGATGGCGATGGTCATGCCCGCTCGCAGCACGACACCTGTGCCAGCCTTGCCGTGGTTGGCCACGTGCGGCTCTTCCCACATCTGGCGGCCAACCCCGTGACCTCCGTACTCACGGACCATGCCGAAGCCGTTGCTCAGGATGTAGCGTTCGATGGCGCTGCCGATATCGCCAAGGCGATTGCCGGCAACGGCCTGCTCGATGCCGACATACAACGATTCCTCGGTGACATCGAGCAGACGTTCGGACTCACTGTCGATCGTTCCGACGGGATAAGTCCAGGCAGAGTCGCCAATATACCCCTGGTAGGTGGCGCCAATATCGATAGAGATGATGTCGCCATCGCGCAGCGCTTTTTTTCCAGGGATTCCGTGCACGATCTCTTCATTGACAGACGCGCAGATGCTGCCGGTAAAACCGAGATGACCGAGAAAGGTAGGCTTGGCGCCGTTCGTCTCGATCACCTCTCGGACGATATCGTCGAGTTCCTTGGTGGTCACGCCAGGAACGATGGCCGGCTGCACGGCGGCATGGGCCAGGCCAACGATGTGACCCGCCTGCCGCATGAGCTCGATCTCTTTCTCGTTCTTGATCGTGATGGCCATGGCAGGATCAGGCCGTTTGATCGACCGTGGACGCCGCAATGGCATCGACGATCGCCTGCTGAACAGTTTCGACATCCTTGTTTCCGTCGATCGTAGCGACCAGGCCGCGCTTCCCATAGAAGTCGAGCAGGGGCTTGGTCATTTCGCTGTAGAGCTGGAGCCGCTTGTGAATGGCCTCCGGCATGTCGTCAGGACGCTGCACGAGCTCTCCCCCGCACTTGTCGCACACTCCGGGCACCTTTGTGGACTGGAACGCGAGGTTGTAGCTGGCTCCGCACGATGTGCAGACACGGCGACCGCTCATGCGCTCGATCAGAACCGATTCGGGAACTGCCAGCTCGATCACATGATCGATCTCCTGGCCACGTTCACGCAGCAGTTCGTCCAACCCTTCTGCCTGGGCCTCGGTGCGAGGAAAGCCATCGAAGATAACCCCGCTTACCCGATTGGCGGCAATCGTGTCGAGCCGTTCTGCGACCATTGCCAGTGTGATGTCATCGGAGACCAGGTGCCCGGCGGCCAGGATTTCTTTCACCTTGAGACCGAGTGGCGTCTCGTCGGCGATGTGCGCGCGAAACAGGTCGCCGGTCGAGAGCTTGACCGCCCCGATCTTGGGACCGAGCAGATCGGCTTGCGTGCCTTTGCCCGAGCCCTGGGGTCCGATCATGATGATGTTCATGCGAGTGATCCGTTTTCCCGATCAGTCCGCGCGGCGCCCCGGAAACGTCTCCAGGGCGCCGCGAACCGACCTATTGAATGAAGCCTTCGTAGTTGCGCATCATCAGTTGCGCTTCCAGCTGGCGCATGGTGTCGATCGCCACACCAACGACGATCAGGATCGACGTGGCGCTGATCAGCAGCGTCTGGATACCGGTGATCTGCGAGGCGATGTACGGCATGACGGCGACCACACCCAGGAAGAGCGCGCCGACGAGCGTGATCCGCTGAAGAACCTGCTGAAGGTAAACCGCGGTGTTCTTGCCCGGACGGATGCCTGGCACGAATGCGCCCTGCCGCTGAAGGGTTTCCGGGATCTTCTGCTGATAGAAGACGACCATCGTGTAGAAGTACGTGAAGGCCACGACCAG
>JAWKPF010000052.1 GCA_041390825.1 Thermomicrobiales bacterium | reverse complement strand
GATCGCCATTGGAAGAGATCGATTTCGCAGTCCATTCAGCTTGGGGAGCCGGGGCGCGCAGCGGATCGAACTGGACCAGAAACTCTTCGACCCCGTTCGTTGCCGGGTGCCCGCCGGTATGGTCGACGAGATCTGGATGCACGACCGCTCGGAGTTCGGCGGATTTCCCCGTTGCCAGGTAGACCGCCAGCGCATCGTAGAACGCCAGGCCAGTACGCGTTGCCTCGGTCGACCTTGCAGGCGCCCACTCGAAAGAGTTACCCCCAACGAGCGCCAGTTGGCCGAGTGTCAGACCAGTGAGCAGCGCGAGTATCAGCGCAATGAGCGCTTGACCCGATACTCCGCTGTTCGTTGGGTGGAATCGGTCTATGGATTTCGGGTTCGACTGGATTGTGTGCATGGGGAACTCGCACTTCCGGCAGGGTTTGCAACAGACTGGACGGTGGTGTCCAGCGCGTCACCCTTTGGGGCAAGCGAATTTCCCGTGAGCGATGCTGACCGGCAGCGCACGTTCGGCGTGCCGCAGTGGATTGGTGACCGGTGCCGATCGATCGAACCGGTGAAAGCCATCGTGTCTGACTACGGATACAGCACCAATCACGATGGCTCAGCGTATCCATTTCCGACCGGCGTCCAGCAGCGATGCCGCTGCGGCAGCCGTGAGTGCTCGAATGGCCGGCGCCCCTGCCGCAATGTGACGTCCAAAGCAGGGATCGCTTGCCCACTCACACAGTACCACCGAAAGTGGCCATTGGGAACTGGTCAGGTTAGGGAACGCGCTCGCGCATCCAGGCGATGGCGTCTGGCGTGCCCGGCTCCAGCACGTCGGTATGCGTTCGTCCTGGGTAGATCGTGAGGGTCGCATCCTCACCCTGGGCCTCGAGCCGTTCGACGAAGCGCTGATTCGATGCCGCCGGAATGACCTCGTCGGCATCGCCCTGTTGAACCAGGATCGGCACACCCAGCGGTCTCTGGCCGGCCGTATTGCGGTCGAAATACGGCGCCCATTTCTCGATCACGTCGGCGCGGAAGAGCTGATCGGGCAGGAAAGGCCGCAGGGTGAACGCGCCGTATTTCATGCGCAGCACTTCAGCGCTGGGAGAGAGGAGCAACGATCCGGGAGTCTTGAGCGCATCGTCTTTCTTGAGCGCTGGGTAGGCGTCGATCCAGCTCGCGACGCTGACCATGACGAGAATGCTCATGTAGGTGCGTTGTTTCGAATCCAGCACGGCGTCCAGGATCAGCCGTAATTCGGCTGCCGGAGCCACCAGCACCGCGCCGGCGATTTCGAGTTCCGGAGCGTAGCCTGGCGCTTCCTCCACCGCGAATGCGGCCGCATGCCCACCCTGCGAATGTCCCCAAACGATCAGTCGATCCGACACCGGGATCCCCGAAAACCTCCGGATCGCCCGCACGCTGTCGAGCACGTTCGCTGCTTCGACCGTGCCGACCAGATAGGAATGCCCGCCTGGCGCGCCGAGCCCCTGATAGTCGGTGTAGGCGACCGCATAGCCGGCGTCGAGAAACGGCTTGATGTTGTTCGCGTAGGTGTAGTTGGTTTCGTCCGAGTTGGCGTCGATCGTCATCGACGGCGCGGCGCCACGCGGCAACCCGGCCGTGCCATGGGCTACTGCGACGACTGGCCAGCCCTCTTCGGATGGAGTGCCCGCTGGCGCGACCATCAGCCCGGAGACGATGGATGGCCTGCCGTGCACATCGGTGGAGCGATAGAGCATGCGCCATCCCGGCGTGCGCATCGTCCACGGAATTTCCTCGATGCGCACGATCTCGCCCGGCTCGCCTGTGCCCAGCACGCTTGGTGGATCGTAGAACGCCGGCGGTTTGGGATAGGTCACCTTCTGTTTGAGGGCATTCACCCCCGCAAACCCGGCTGCGATGATTGCCCCGGCGCCAGCTTTCCGTACCAATGTCATAGGGGATGCCATCTCTCCACGCGCCGCAAACTCGATGTCCCAATTGTGCCGCAGTCGCTGTTGAAGATGTCGACCGCAGCAAATGCCCAGGTCTACCGTTCCCGCCCGCACTGTTTCATAATGAACGGGATTCGACATTCCAACGCAGAGTGGACCATCGGGAATGTCGCAGAAGGACGCACCGTAATGAGCACGACTGTCGATCGCGAGCTCGAGGCAAAAGTCGCTGAAACCATTCGCCGCCTCGAAGAGCAGCGGAACGATCCTGCCTACATGCTGGACCAAATGCACCAGCTCTTCCACCGCATCCACGCTGGTGAAGTGGAATACGGCGTGTCCTGGAAAGAGGCGCACGCGGCGGTGCGCTCCGGCCAGATCTACGAAACGTTCGAGGTTTGTTCCTGGTTGCTCGACATCAATCGACTGAATCGGATGATCGATCGAGCGTGATTCGACGCGATAAGCACGGTCCCAATTCGTTCGAGAACTTTGTCGTGCTTCACGAAAAGCAGCTCCGGGACCGTGATCATTTCTGTTCATCGAAGAGAATCTCCTGCGCGGACCGTATCTTGGAGAAGACGGAGACATCTACATCCAGGGATTGCTTCGCTGCAAGGGGTACACCTTTCTGAAAGTGGACAAGACGATTGCGGTTCTTGCCAATGGTTGGGTCGAAACCGTTGACTACGCTTACCACGGCGGTGTTTCGTTCCCTGAGCACCGTGCCATCTTTCGGTTCGACAATGCCCATGGTGTGCACGAGCAACATGTCTTCGATCCGGTTACCGGAGACGAACTGGGGCTTCCGCGAGAACTGACGCGGGAAGAATGGCCGCATTTGAGTGAGTGCCTCGACATGCTCGAAGCGTGGTGTTTCGCGTATGGAAGCTGTGCTGATCCTGAATCGAGGTAACACGCGCCCGAGCGCTACTTGGTGGGGGCGCCCGAACCGCACGGCAATGACCCGATGAACATCGCCCCGTTGGGTGTCCGATTCCGGGCGGTCAATGTGCCACCGTGGGCCAGGAAGATGTTGCGCGCGATGGTCAGGCCGAGCCCTGCGCCGCCGGTCTTGCGGTTGCGGGACGATTCGCCGCGGAAGAGGGGTGTGAACAGGTTCGGCAGGTCTGCGGCCGGGATGCCTGGGCCGTCGTCGGCAACGCTGAAGACGACCGAGCCGGGAGTGGACAGCGCCTCGATCCAGATCGTGCTGTTGGGACCGGCGTAGCGGATCGCATTGTCGATCAGATTGTCGATCGCGCGGGTCAGCAGATGCGCGTCGGCCGAGATCTCGCACAGATCGGGGCGGACATCGAGCAAGATCGTGCTCTCCTGCTCGGCGGCGCGGGGTTGCAGCGTTTCGGCCACACGTTCGACCAGCGCCCCAAAGTCCAGCGGCTCGCGCACCGGCTCCTGATCCAGGTACTCCAGCCGGGTGAACTCGAAGAGATCGGTGATCATCCGGTCCAGCGTGTCGGCGCGTTCCCGGGCAAGCTGAAAGTAGTACTTCTGCTTTTCCTGGGTATCGGCCACCCCGGTTTCGATCGCCTCGAACGATCCGCGCAACGCGAAGAGGGGGGTGCGCAGATCGTGCACGATGGCGCTGATGAACTGCTTGCGCTCCGCTTCGAGCTTGGCTTCGTGTTCGAGCGATTCTTTCAGCTCGGACGCCATCCCCTCGAACGCGGCATTGAGCTCACGCACCTCCCGCACGCGCGAGCGCGGAAGGGAGATATCGAGGTTCCCGCCGGCCACCTCGCTCGCGGCATCGCTGGTGGCGGCCAGCGGTTTGACCACGCTCCGCCCGAAAAAGATGGCAATGCCGATGAACGTCAACGCCAGGAAGATGAAATAGGAGATCGGCACCGGGAGATAACGGGTATCGTTGGGATCGCTGAGGTATCGAATCGCCGCCGATTGGTCCGTTGTTGAGCTCGGAACGATGGTGATCATCCCGCCTTCGTCTCCCGTGAAGGGGAGCGAGACTCCTTCGGAACGGAAGATCGGCTCTCCGTCCTGATAGAGCACGATCTGCGCGTCGTCCTTCTTCGCCTGGGCTTCGAGCGCGGCTTGCCAGGCCGGGTCGTCCCATTGCGCGCCAGATTCCCGCAGCATCCGCTCGGTGGCAGTCGCTTCTGGACGGTCGAAGAACGTAATCCCGATGGCCACCATGCCGGCGCCAATACCGGGAAGAATCATCAGCACCAGAAGCGCGATGAAGAGCCAGCGCCGGAGAGAGATACTGGAAAGCCGTAACCAACTAAAGAAGCGGAACCAGACTCGTGGGCTCACCGCCCAGCGGGTCAGCCGGTAGCATTGTTTGGTGCACCAGGCAATCGGCCGCCAGACGAGCCAGTCCAGCAACCGGACCGACCATTTGCGCACCGGTCCCGTAGAGGCGTCCATCAGGCAGGCCGCCCGTCGAAGCGGTATCCGGCGCCCCAGACCGTCACGATCAGCTCGGGATGCGATGGATCGCGTTCCAGCTTGTCGCGCAAGCGGCCGATATGGACCGTTACCGTGTGCTGGTCGCCATACGAATCCCACAGGCGGTCGAAAAGCTGGTCGCGGCTGAAGACCTGACGCGGATGCTCGGCGAGAAGCTTGAGGAGATCGAACTCTCGCGCGGTGAGCGGAACCAACCGGCCATCCCGGCGCACCTCACGGGCCTGGACGTCGATGGACAGGTGATCGAACTCCAGAGTCTTGCGTGCCGGAACCGTGCTGGGACGTGAACGTCGCAAGACGGCTTTCACCCGCGCCACCACCTCGGCCGGGGTGGCCGATTTCACGATGTAGTCATCGGCCCCGAGTCCAAGCCCGCGAATCTTGTCGCTGTCGTCCATGCGCGCGCTCAGGATGAGCACGGGTATGTCACCGCGCTCCCGCACGGTGCGCAGCAGATCGAAGCCGGACATGCCCGGCATCATGATGTCCAGCAGCATGCAGTGCACCGGCTGTCGTTGCAGCGCGGTCAGGGCTTCGGAGCCGTCGCTGGCCGTCACCACCTGGTAGCCCTCGGCGCGCAGAAAGTCGCTCATCAGTAAGACGATCTCGGGTTCGTCGTCTACGACAAGGACAGTGGTGCGTTCGTCGCTCATGCGAGATCTCATCTGGCGGCGAATTCCGCCTGTGCGCCCATTATCGAAGGGGAATTTGCACTTTCCAAGCCCATTTCGCGCATCTGACCGAATGGCTATCGGCCGTTGAGGAACTGTTGAGGTTTGCGCCAATTGCCTGTTGAGCAACGTTCCCTAGCATCGATGGTGGGTCGACACGAGGAGCGGCCATAAGCGAATTGAAGCGAAGTGAGGTGAATCCAAATGCGATTCTGGAAACGAAACCAACCGATTGTCCCCATCGATGGCGCCATCATTCAGGCGTCGCACGTAGTCAAAACGTACGACACCGGCTCCGCCAAGGTGGAAGCCCTCAAACAAATCGACTTTTCAGTCCAACGGGGCGAGATGGTGGCGGTCATGGGTCCGTCCGGGTGTGGCAAGACCACGCTGCTCAACTGTCTGTCGGGGCTGGACAGTGTCGATAGCGGACAGATCATTCTGGACGGCAACGACCTGGCGAAGATGGGGGACAAGAAACGGACCCGCTACCGCGCGCACCGCATGGGGTTCATCTTTCAGGTGTACAACCTCCTGCCGGTGCTGAGCGCGGTCGAGAATGTCGAGCTTCCCTTGCTCGTTTCGGGTGTGAAGCCGTCGGAGGCGCGTGGGAAAGCGGAAGAGGCGTTGGCGAAGGTCGGACTCTCCGATTGGGCGAATCACCGCCCAGCAGAGATGTCCGGCGGACAACGCCAGCGTGTCACGATCGCCCGCTCGCTGGTCAACAACCCGGCAATCGTTTGGGCCGACGAACCAACCGGCGCGCTCGACTCACATACCGCTGACGACATCATCAGCCTGCTGCGCGCGCTCAATCTGCAGACCGGTCTGACCACGGTGATCGTTACTCACGATCAGACCATCGGCGATCGTTGCGACCGGATCGTGCGCATGCGCGACGGATTGATCGAACCGGCCGCTGCCACCGCCATCGTGCGCGATCGGTTCGCTCCGGTCGGCGTCACCCGGGAGACCTATCAGCCGGTGGGCGCGTTGGCGGTTTGACGAGCGGAAATGGGAGATAGGAAATAGGAAATAGATCCAACAGCCTCGCTCCCACCGTTCTCCCAACACTGTTCCATTTCCTATTTCCCATTTCCTATTTCCACACAAGGTAGAGGACATCCAACATGACTGAGCTATTCGGAATTCCTATGTCGACTATCGTGCTGGTACTGGCGGCAATGCTCGTCCTGAGTTTGCTCTCGGTTGCCTGGGTCTACCTGCGCCGCCGCGTGATCTTCCGCATTGGCGCCCGCAATATTCCTCGCCGCAAGGCGCAAACTGCGCTGATCGTCTTTGGACTGATGTTGAGTACCCTGATCGTCACTGCTGCGCTCGGCACGGGCGATACGGTCAATGGCTCGATGACTTCTGAGGTCTACGGGCAGCTTGGGACGATCGATCAATTCGTTGCCAATCCGATCGACGAAGAGCTCGATGGCAACAGCTTTACCTCCACGATCCCGGCCACAGCCTGGACCGAACTCCAGCCCACCATCGACGGTGAAGAGTTGATCGACGGCGCCAGCCCCATGCTGGAACGCCGGGTTTCCGCGCGCGAACTGGCAAGTGGCATCGGGTCGCCGGAACTGGTCGCCGTTGGGCTCGATCCCGCGACGGTCGGTTCGGTGGGCGGGTTGACCGCCACGAATGGCGATACGATCGATCTCGCCAGTTTGCCTGCTGGTTCGGTGGTGCTGAGCCAGTCTGCCGCTGATGAGCTGGGCGCCGCTTCCGGCGATCAGGTGGAACTCTTCACCAACGGATCCAGCCAGACATTCACCATCGCCGCGATCGCGGAAAACAGCTATCTCTCCGGGATGCGCCGCGACAACGAAACCGGTGAAGAGATCGCCGGAATGGCGATGACCCTCGGCGCGTTGCAAGAGCTGACCGGCATGGACGGGCAGATCAGCGGGATTGCGCTCTCGAACACGGGTGGCGTCGAGGATGGACTCGACCGGGATGACGCGGTCAAGAAGGCCCTGCGGCCTGCGGTCGATTCGCTCGGGTTGACCATCAATTCACTCAAGCAGGGGTGGCTCGACATCGCCAATGAGATCGCCAGTGTCTTCACCGGGCTCTTCCTGGTGGTAGGGCTCTTCTCGATCTCGGCTGGAATCCTGCTCATCCTGCTGATCTTCACCATGCTGGCGGCCGAGCGCCGCTCGGAGATGGGCATGGCGCGGGCAGTTGGCGCGCAGCGCAGCTCGCTGGTGCAGCAGTTCATGAGCGAAGGAGCGTTGTACGCGCTGCTCGCCGGTCTCGTGGGCTCCGCCCTCGGCGTGGGTGTTGCTCATGCCATCGCGCGCTCGTTTGCCTCGGTCTTCGGAAAGTACGCGCATGTCGAAACCTCGATCTCGGCCACCAGCGTCATCGCCGGGTACTGCCTGGGTGTGGTGATCACCTTCCTGGCGGTCGTGATCTCCTCATGGCGGATCAGCCGGCTCAACATCGTCGCGGCTGTGCGTGACTTGCCCGATGCCTCGCATCGGCGGCGTTCGTGGAAAACCTTCCTCTGGCAGGGATTGCTGCTGGCTGGTGGCGTGCTGTTGACCATGCAGGGCGTCTCGTCCGGGTCGGCTATGCCGTTCACCACCGGAATCAGTCTGTTGATCCTCGCCGTCGCGCTGATCCTGCGGCAGGTTGGCCTTCCCGGCCGTATCGCCTTCACCGGCGCCGGGGTGTTGCTGCTCGTCTTCTGGTTGCTGCCGGACGATCAGTTCACCCGCATCTTCGGCGAGTACGAAGGCAACTTCGAGATGTTCTTCGTCTCCGGCATCTTCCTCGTCATCTCGGCCACGCTGGTCATCATGCAGAACGATCGCGCGCTGCTCGGGCTGGTGTCGCGGCTTGGCTCGGTCTTCCGCTCGCGGGGCGCCGCGCTCAAGCTGGGCGTCGCCTATCCGGGCGCGGCCCGCAGCCGCACCGGCATGACCATCGCCATGTTCAGCTTGATCGTTTTCTCGCTGGTGTTGATCGCCACCATCAATCTCAACTTCGAGCGCGCGTTCCTGAGCGACGCTGCCGGCGCCGGTTGGGATATCGAGGCAGCCACGGGCGACAAAGACCCTGTTCCCAATCTGGAGTCGACGCTTGCCCAGGGTGGCATCGATTCCTCGACCATCGTCGACATTGGCGTCCAATCGACTACTGCCGACGGCCAGGTGGCGCAGCCCGGCGATTCCTCCTGGTACGGGGTCGATTTCAGCGGCATGGACGAGGCGTACATCGACGGCGCCGAGTGGGTATTCATCGGACGGGCCGCGGGATATGAAAGCGATGCGGCCATTGTCGAAGCGCTACGCAGCGAACCTGGCGTGGCCGTGGTCGATGGTTTCATCCCCAGCGGAATGGACGATCCGAATCTGGCGAAGCTGTTCGATGGCATCGAGGCCGACGAGCAAGGGTTCGCCCCGGTCGAACTGCAAGTTCGCAATGGGGACGGGACACCACAGACCGTGCGCATCATTGGGGTCATTTCGCCGAAGCTCTCGGACTTCGTCGGCATCTACACCAGCGACGCGACCGCAGCACCGATCTTGGGCGACGAGATCGACACCCGCTATCTGATCAAGGTCTCCGACCCCGATCAGGCAGCCGAGACGGCGCGCGACATCCAGTCCGTGCTCCTTTCGAGCGGCGTCAAGGCGATCTCGATCCAGGAGCAGCTGCACGACGATCAGGAGGAAAACGCGGGGTTCTTCCGCATCCTGGAATCGTTCATGGCCCTTGGACTGATCGTCGGTATCGCGGCCATCGGCGTGATCTCGTTCCGAAACGTGATCGAGCGTCGCCAGCAGATCGGCGTTCTGCGCGCGATTGGGTTCCAACGCGGCATGGTCTCCTGGTCGTTCCTGATCGAAGCCGGCTTCATCGTTGGAGTGGGCGTGCTTTCGGGAACGGTGCTGGGCATCGCGCTGGCGCGCAACTTGCTGACCGGAAATCAAATGGGCGCCACGGGCGGGATCGACTTCACGGTCCCCTGGAACACGATTGGCATCGTGCTCGCGCTGGCGGTGGTCGCTTCCCTGATCACCACCTGGCTCCCGGCGCGGCAGGCCGCGCGCATCGTCCCGGCCGAAGCGCTCAGATACGAATAGACAAGACACAATACGGTATCTTCGACGGGGAGCCTCGCGTCATGCGAGGCTCCCCATCTCTCGAAACGTGGGTGATCATCGATGAGTTCAGTTCTTTCCCCGTTCCTGCGCGCAACGCTCTTCTCCCTCCTGTTGGCGGTGATGGGCGCATTGCTCCTGCTTTCCTGGCCGGGTTTCGTGCGCGCGCAAGATGCGCCCGCCGCCGATTGCGGTTCCGGACCAAATGTGGCGTGCCCAGATCCCGACGATCCCAGCGCCCAGTACATCGGCTCGGTCACCGCGCTGCCGGATGGCATCGTGATTCTCCTGACGAACGATGGCTTGGACAAGGCACGCGACTGCGGGGGCCCGGAAACGATTGCCGCCCTGGCGCAGTCGCTCTACGCGTCGATTCCCATCGAAGAACGTGCTGAGTTCCAGCTCGACTGGTCCAGCGCGACGCTGATGAACGAGATCTACGGCCACGCGTTCCTGAACCGGCTCTCGGAGGGCATCGGCGCATTCGGTGGCATTTACGAGCGCTCGAACCCGATCAACATCGTATTCGCTGATTACGGCGGACCCGGCCAGATGACGACCGAGGCGCGCGCCGAACAGGCTACCTTCGCCGGGCTGGGCGCCATTCATCGCGCGGCCTGCTGACCGTGGAGCGCCCAATGCTGTTCGACCGAATCGACGCGATCGCGCAACGCACCCTGACCGAATCCGAAGCGCAGGGCATGGCGATCGGCATCGCCACTCGCGACGGACGGCGGATCCTGCGCACCTATGGGTTCGCAAACTGCGACGCCCAGTTCCCGGTGCGCGACGAGACCCTGTTCGAGATCGGATCGATCAGCAAGTGCGCTCTCGGCATCGTCTTCATGCAACTCGAAGCCGAAGGCAAGATCGACCTGCATGCGCCGATAACCGACTATCTGCCCTGGTTCGCGGTCCGCTCCGAGCATGCGCCGATCACCGCGCACCACCTGCTCTGCCACACCGCCGGGCTTCCCACCGGGTTTGCCCACCGGCCCGATAGCCTCTGGGAGCTCTGGGAGCTACGCAATGTGCGAGTCGCGGCTCCCGGTGCGTATTGGCACTACTCCGATGTTGGCTACAGCCTGCTCGGGGTGCTGGCCGAGGCGGTCACCGGGCAATCGTTCGACCGCATATTGACCGAGCGGGTGCTCGCGCCGCTGGGATTCGCCACCTCCACTGCCTCGGTGACCACGAGCCAACGGTCCGCCCTGGCGATGGGCTACAAGCGGCAGTTCGACGATCGGCCCTGGCGCAGCGGCGATCCGGTCTATCCCGCCACCTGGATGGAAACCTCCTCCGGCGCGGGGAGCATCGTGATGGACATCTCGGACATGCTCGGCTACGCCGAATTCCTGCTTCGCACCTGGAATGGCGAGACGTCCCCGGTGCTGACCCCGGAGCAACTGCGTGCCATGGTCGATCCTGCCCGGCTTCCCGATCCGGCAGCCGAGGAGGAGTATGGCTACGGTCTCTATTGGGGGACGGATGAGGATTCGGGCGAGGTGGTTTTCCTCGGTCACGGTGGCGATATGGTCGGGTACGAATCCGATCTGCTGGTCGATATCGCCAACGGCATCTGCGTCGTGATGCTGGCCAATGGCGCGGTGCCGGACTACATGATGACCAACGATCTGCGGAAGCTGGTCGTCGCCTCCATCGACGGAGCCCCGTTGCCTGAGCTCTCATCAGAAACACTGCGCTCGTATGACGGCGCGGATGCGTGGGCGGGCGAATGGCATTCGGCCGGGCGGCAGATCGAGATCGTCCTGGCCGAGGATGGGTTGACACTGATCGAAGGCGATGACCGAATCCCGCTCCAACGCCCCTCCCGGCGCTCGAACGATTCCCTGACGGTTGGGCATTCCGACTGGGACCGGTTCCTCCTGGAAGCCGTGCGCGATACATCTGTGGAAGACGACGACGCACCTGGCCCGATCGTGACACTCCACCACGGCGGCGAGACCTTTGCGCGGTTGGGCGCGCAGCTTCCCGAATCGCCTTCTTATCCACCCGAATGGGAGGGGTTCACCGGGTTCTATCGATCCTACAATCCGTGGTATCCGGCGCTGCGCGTCGTGCTCCGCGACGGAAGGCTCTACTTGTTCGATAGCTACGGCCACGGGAACGAGCTACGTCCGGAGGATGACGGATTTCGGGTTGGAGCAGAGCCGCCGAGTTTCGACTGGCTCGCCTTCACGCCGATCATCGACGGAATAGCGCAGGGCATCCGTTTCGAAACCGGCGCCGAGTACAACCGGTTCTTTTCTGACTGACAGATCACAGGGGACGAAGACATGAGCGAACGACGACACCTGGTGCTCGATGTCGATGTGGGCATCGATGACGCGCTCATGATGTTGATGTTCCTGGGAGAACCGTCCGTAGAGATCGTTGCGGTCGGTTCCACGCATGGAAACTGCACCGCCGCCGATGCCGCACTGAATGCGTTGCGGGTGCTGGAGGCATGCGGCGTGCATGACGTTCCGGTGGCGCTCGGACCGGAAAGCCCGCTCGACCCGCCGCATCAGGCAAGCCATGTGCATGGGTTCGACGGACTGGCCGATCTGGGCTTGCCGTTGCCGTCGGGAGCCATTACGGGAGAATCCGCGCCCGATCAGCTCGTCCGGCTTGGAAGAGAGCGTCCGGGAGAGCTCGACCTGATCGCGGTCGGCCCGCTCACCAATCTCGCCGCCGCGCTGGAACTCGATCCCGCATCGTTGAAACGGTACCGCTCGGTTGCCTGGTTGGGAGGCGTGTCGATTGCGCCGGCGAAAGAGCTGGTCAATGACTACTACGATGCCAACACGCTCTCCAACCCGGAGGCGGCGCGCGCGGTCTTTGCGTCCGACAGCCCCATCACCGTCATCCCCATCGATCTCTCCTACCGCGCCATCCTTTCAGATGAGCAGCTAAATGCGATCGAGCGCGCCGATACCCCGCAAGCCCAATTCGCCTGGAGCATTCTGCCGTTCTATTGCAACTTCTACGAACCCTGGATCGGGCGGTGGTCGGCCTGCATGCACGATCCGATTGCCGGTGCGGTCGCCATCGACGATTCGTTCGTCACCCACGAAGTCCAGCGCTCGGTCGTGCTCGAACCGTACAAGGACCGGGTCCACGCGCACGGACAATCGGAACCGGTCGCAGGCGCGCCACCCAAGCGCATCGTCGACGATGCCGACGTCCCGCGCTTCATGGACTACTTTGTCGAGCGCCTGCTGGGACCCGTCAATCCGGCCTACGTCACGGAGTAGAATCAGCGGATACACGTACTCGATTGGATTGTCCGATGATCGACCTCATTACCGACAACCTCCCCGCCATTACCGCACTTTGCGAGAAGCACGGTGTGCGCAAGCTCGAAGTGTTCGGCTCTGCAACCAGACCGGACCGGTTCGATCCTGAAACGAGCGACGTCGACTTCGTGATCGATTTCCTGGACTATGGTCCAGCGATTGTCGATCGGTTTTTTGGGTTCGCCGAAGATATCGAACTGCTCCTTGGACGACATGTTGATTTCATTTTTGGTGACAAGCCGATCAAGAACCCATATCTCCGTGCGTCCGTGAATAAGTCGAGGGTGACTATCTTTGCATCGTGCTCCTTCGACGCTGCCGCGTGAACCCAACGTGGTCGTAGTGGCGGCACCCGTGGCCGCCAGCGGCCGGCGGCCGCCATGGATGGTCCCATAGCCAGGCCACCTGATCGGATGAATGGTTGTTCGGCGCGTCTGTTATCGCGCTGCGCGCGATTGGCGGTCACGGGTCCCGCCACTACGGAGCGATGGGCGGGCATGGATCCCGCCACTACGGAGATTGGCCCTCGCTACGGCGCTTCGAAGCCGATCTCTGCATGGGTTCCGTCGCAGAAGGGTTTGTTCTTCGACTGGCCGCACCGGCAGAGGGTGACGCGGTTGCGCGTTTCGTAGGTGAAACCGTCCTGGGTCGTGATCGGAATTCCGCCGCGCACCCAGAGCGGACCATTGGGCACGGTGGCGATCGAGGGCTCGAATCCCGGTTCGATCGGGGTTCCGTCCGGTTCCGCGACTGCCAACCGCCCCGATGGGCAATTCGACACCATGGTGATCAGCCGGTCCCGCACCTCTGGATCGTTGCTTTTGCGGATCATCTTCCAAACATTGGTCACGCGGTTGCTGCAGAATCCGGCATGCTCGCAAAGCGATTCGTCGTCGGTCATCACAATGGTGTCCGCCTCGAACGAGCGGGCCCGCTCGTTCCGCGGTGTTCGATCGGCGGTCAGTGCCGCGTCGGGAAATCCGACACTGGCATGCGAGCCATCGCAGAAAGGCTTGTTCTGCGAATTCCCGCACCGGCAGAGGGCATAGCGCGCTTTCGGCTCCGATTGGTCCGTTTTTCCTCCGACCGGATCCCAGGCCAATCGTTCGCCCTCGGCGCTTTCGACTGGATGTCGAGATACCAGCGGCACTCCACCCCGGACGATGTACGGCCCATCATCGGTGATCGTGATCGAGAGCTCACGCTCGGCCATGGATTCGCCCCCTCCAAAAAGTCGCGACTCTGTGCAACTATACCGAGCGCACAGTTCGTCGCGGGCAAACTGGGCGGCTGCCAGCGACGCCGAGAATATCTTAGTTATTCATTTACATATGCTAATATCGCGCAATAGGCGTTGCCGCCACAATGTCCTGAGAATCGTCGTTCGCGCTCGGAGGTTCCCACGGAATGATTACCAGACGAAAACTCATCCCGGCCGCAGCCGGGGTCGTTGCCCTCGGCGGTCTCGGCCGGCTTTCCGGCGTGGCCGCGCAAGATGCCACACCGGCAGTCTCCGCCTCTCCGGTGGTCGCCAGCATCGATGAGCTTCCGCTCAAGAATGCCGGTCGGCTAACCGTCCATGCCGACCAGCCGCTCTATCCGCCCTGGTTCATCGACAACGATCCCACCAACGGGCAGGGATTCGAAAGCGCGCTGACCTACGCGATTGCCGAACGCCTCGGCTTCACGGCCGATCAGGTCGATTGGGGCTATACCTCGTTCAATACCTCGTACGCCCCAGGCCCGAAGGACTTCGACTTTTACATCACCGAGGTCTCGATCACCGAGCCGCGCAAGGAAGCGGTCGATTTCAGCGATCCCTATTACGGCTCCCCGCTCGTGCTGCTGGGTGTCGACGGTTCGCCGATCTTCGAGGCCAAGACGCTGGAAGACCTGAGGCAGTACACGTTTGGCGCCCAGGTCGGCACCGTGTACTACACCTACATCACTGAGGTCATCCAGCCGGATAACGATCCGCTGATCTTCAACACGAATGCCGACTCGATCCAGGCGCTGGTAAACGGCCAGACCGACGCCGATCTCCAGTCGTTGCAGATCGCCCAGTTCGTCGTGTCTGACGCCCAGTTCCCGCAGCTTGGATTAGTTGGGGTGCTGCCGGACGGTGAGACCGATATGGGCATGGTTTTCGAGAAGGGGAGCGAGCTCGTTCCCTATGTGAATCTGGCGCTTCAGTCCCTGAAGGACGATGGCACGCTCGACGCGCTGATCGCCGAGTGGCTGCCGGTCCCGGCGGATCTGCCCGAAATAACCAAGTAGCCTCGAACAGGTTCGAGTACGAAGCGGGCCGGCCGGGTGAGCGGCTGGCCCGCTTCGTCTGTGAGGAAACCGGATGACCGATCGCCATGCTGTTGTGCTCGATGTCGATGTTGGTATCGACGATGCGCTGATGATCCTCTATCTCCTCTCCGAACCGGAGGTGGAGGTGGTCGCCATCGGCGCAACCCATGGCAACTGCTCCGCGGCCGATTCGGCCAGGAACGCGCTGCGTACGCTGGAAGCGGTGGGTGTGACCACCGTGCCCGTGGCGCTCGGTCCGGAAAGCCCGCTCGACCCGCCATTGGCCGCACCCCAGGTGCATGGGTACGATGGATTGGGCGATATCGGGCTTCCGGAACCGGTTGGCCAGGTATCCGGCGAATCGGCCATCGATCAGCTGGTGCGGCTTGGAGCGGAGCGCCCGGGCGAGCTCGACCTGATCACGGTCGGGTCATTGACCAACCTGGCCGGCGCGCTCCGGAAAGATCCCGAAAGCCTGAAACGCTACCGTTCGGTGACCTATCTCGGCACCCTGTCGGACTATCCCGATCCGCCGCCGGTGCCCGATTACAACGACGCGAATGTTTACTTCGATCCCGAAGCGTCCCGTGCGGTGCTCTCCTCCGACACGCCCATGACGATCACGCCGATCGATCTCTCTCGCCGGGCCGCGCTGGAAGATCGGCATCTCGATGCCCTGAAGAACGGCGCCACGCCGCAGGCGCGTTTTGCCTGGACCATCCTGCCCTACTACTGCAACTTCTATCAGGAACGGCTGGGCCGCTGGTCGGCCTCGATGCACGATCCGCTCGCGGCGGCGCTGGCGATCGATCCCTCGCTGGCGCTGGACGTGGTGGAACGTCCCATCGTGGTCGAACCCTACAACGGCAGGCATCGTGCGGTCGGGCGCACGTCGCCCTCCCCCGACACGGAAGGTATTCCCGCCAAACGCATCATTCCCCAGGCCGACCTGCAGCGCTTCCTCGACCGTTTCGTCGACGTCCTGCTTGGCCCGGTCAATCCGGTCTACGGCGCCGGTTCGGCGGCGAAGCGCTCGTCGCCGTCGAAGTAGCCGCTGCGGTTCTGCGTCCCCGATGGTCGATCGACGCGACGCCTGTGGCTGTGACGCCAGGAACGAACTCCGGTCGAGTCGGGCGGATGGTGGTTCGTGGTTGTCCGCGCATCGCCCATTCGCGAGAATGAGATACTCAGTTGCGGTCTCGGGATCGGGCCTGGTCGCTGGCTTGCCCAGCAGATCGATCGCCGAGCGAACGCCGGAATCCACAAGGAGAGAGCAATGAGCGCGCCGGCCACGTCCGCGCCTGGTGAGTTGAGTCCGGAGCAAATCCAGGTGTTGCTGACGCCTGTACCGCCCTGGAAGCAGGGCGCGCTCTGGAAGTCGATAGCCATCGCGCTGGTTAGCTCGATCGTGCTGCTGGCAATCGTGGCGTTCATCCTTTCGAATTCGACCGGTTGGGAGTCGTTTCGGCAGGCATTTTTGAGCTGGCCGAACTTCAAAGCGGCGTGGCCACTGGTGCTCGACGGCTTCAAGCTCAATATCAAGATCTTCATGATCGCCGAGCCGTTCATCCTGGCGATCGGTTTGCTGATCGCGCTCATCCGGGTGACGCGCAGCCCGGTGCTCTTTCCCTTGCGGGCGTTTGCCGTTGTCTACACCGACTTCTTCCGTGGCGCCCCGGCCATCCTGGTCATCCTCATGCTCGGCTTCGGCATGCCGGCGTTGCGGCTGCAGGGAGTACCGAAAGACCCGATCTTCTGGGGCACGGTCGCCTGCATTCTCACCTCGTCCGCGTACACCGCGGAGACCTTTCGCGCCGGGATCGACTCGGTCCACCCCAGCCAGCGCGCCGCGGCTCGTTCGCTCGGGTTCTCGAATCTGCAGACCCTGCGCATGGTCGTGCTGCCGCAGGCGATCCGGCGGCAGATTCCGCCCCTCTTGAGCGGATTCGTTGCCTTGCAGAAGGAGACCGCGCTCGTCTCGGTCATCGGTCCGCTGGAAGCAACCCGCCAAGCGCAGATCTACTCGGGGCTCTACTTCAACTTCACCAGCTATCTCACCGCGGCGGTGCTCTTCATTGCTATCACGGTGCCGCTGGCCCGCTTCACGGACTATCTGGTGAAACGTGACGCCCGTCGCCGCTCGGCCGGAGGTGCATATTGAGCGCGTCGTCGCCCTTGCTCCGAATCGAGCACGTCTACAAGGCGTACGCCGATCATTTGGTGTTGCAGAACGTCGATTTGACGGTCGACGCCCACGAAGTCATCTGCCTGATCGGGCGTTCCGGGTGCGGAAAATCGACCCTGCTCCGTTGCATCAACCTGCTGGAAGAGATCCAGTCGGGTCGGATTCTGCTGGAGGATCGGGAAATCACCTCTTCGAAGATCGATGCCGACCGCGTCCGCCAGGAAATCGGCATGGTCTTCCAGTCGTTCAACCTCTTTCCACACCGGACGGTGCTGGAAAACATCACCATGGCGCCGATTCACGTCCAGAAGGTGCCGAAGCGGCAAGCGCGCGAGGAAGCGCTGGAACTGCTCAATCGGATCGGGCTGCCAGACCGGGCAAACGAATATCCCGACCGGCTTTCCGGCGGTCAGCAACAACGCGTGGCCATCGCCCGCGCATTGGCGCTCAAGCCGAAGCTGATCCTGCTCGACGAGGTCACTTCATCGCTCGACCCGGAGACCATCGGCGGGGTGATGCAGCTCATCCGTGAGCTGCGCGGCGCTGGTATGACGATGATGATGGCGACCCACCAGATGGGCTTCGCGCGCGAGATCGCCGACCGGATCGCCTTCCTCGACGCTGGCCGCATCGTCGAAATCGGGCCGCCGTCACAGATCTTCGACAACCCGAGAGAAGACCGCACCCGCGAGTTCGTCAGCCATGCCCTTTCCGCCGCCGCCGACGAACTGGAAATCATTGCCCCGGTTACCGCTGACCGTGACAGCCTGCGCCTGACGAACCCGCATCTGTCCGCTCTGGAAGAGGTGGAGTAGGCGGGGCCGTGCGTCGCTACTCCTCGGTCGCGACCTCGCCATCCCCGGCGAAGTAGGTCCATGGCTGCGACGGGCGGTCGATCAAATAGCCTGCTTGCCAGTTCCACTGCGGGTGCTGTTGCAGGAAGTCCCCTGCATCGAACGGGCCGCCATCGGCCCGTCCGAAGCGGCCCCACATGCTCATGTTCTCGGCGTCGGCCGCGGTCGTGACTTTGCCTTCGACCGAACCCGCTGGAGTGAATGGGACGTTCCAGACCGCGTTTGGATCGCTGACGTATTCCATGGGATCCACGTCATAGTGGGCGCAGATCGTGCGGGACGACGGATTGATGTAGCCCAGGTAGGGATCGAACGTATCGGCCAGCATCGTCTGTCCGATCTTGGCGTCGATCGCGCCATAGTGTTGATCGAGCAACTGCGGCCAACGGACCCGGCGGGCGCCGGTCTGCTGGCGCACGTCGCTCCAGCCGGTGTCGGTGCTTTCCAGATTGCGGATGCGCGGGTCGGTCGGGGCGTTCGCGCCGAAAAAGTAGCCGTCGGTCTTCTTTTCCAGCAGCTGGTAGATCAGACCCTGTTCGTAGTTGGCGATCTCGCCGGTCGCGATATCGCCGATCAACCACATGTTCGCGTAGCCGCCGTTGTTCCCGGCGTCCATCAGCTCAACCCAATGGTCGATGCTCTCGCCGTATTGGCCGGCAGTGCGCGCACGCACGTATTCGGGCACCTTGTCGACATCGTAGCCCTGGTAGCCGACCATCGTCGTTTCCACCACTACCAAACCGCCGCCGGTGACCCAGAAGTCGGTCATGCTGGCGATCCACCCCGGGCTCCCCTGGTAGACCAGCCGATAGCCGTCGTCGGGTGTGATGTCCAGAATGAAGTTCATGTACTGGCCGTTCCAGAACTCGGTGAACGACTCGTGACCGATCACGATCCGGCCATCGGCGGTGGCGTCTCCCGTGGCGATGAAGGCGCTGCAATGACTCTTGCGGTTGCCGGTGGGAGCGCTGTTGGCATACTGGCTGGCCACCTCCGGCCACCAGTAGCCGGTCAGCTCCATGTAGGCATTCCAGCCGATGATGTCGTCGAGCGTGGTGGGCACTCCCGCGGCGGTGTAGCCCGCCGCGATCCCTTCCATCTCTTCGAGCAGCTCGGGCGTGATCTTGTCCTTGTGCAGCTCGGCGCCCTTCTCGACGAAGAAGGAATAGTCCATTC
>JAWKPF010000051.1 GCA_041390825.1 Thermomicrobiales bacterium | reverse complement strand
CGCCGGTTGACATCGGGGCTGTTGTCGGGATCGATTCGAGGGTAGTTGGGAGGTCCAGTGTCCAGTGTCCAGGGTCCAGTGAAGATGCTCTGGACTCTGGACCACACAAGAGGGGAGTCACATGAAGATCACCAAGATCACAGTCGAGACCGAGATCGTGCCGGTCAAGCACCAGTTCGTCTGGCGGAAGGGTCTGCGCGGGTCCGGGAAAGAACAGGACGTTGCCAAGATCACGGTCGAGACCGACGAGGGCGTGACCGGCGTGTCCTATTCCTCGCACGGCGCGATGGTGAAGGACATGATCGATCGCAGCATCGGGCCAGACCTGATCGGGTTCGACCCGCTGATGAAGGAATATCTCTGGCACCGGGTCTGGGAGATGGACCGCCTGGAAGAGACACCCATCTATGGTCTCGGCCTGGTCGATATCGCCCTTTGGGACCTCAGCGCCAAGGTGGCCAATATGCCGCTCTGGAAGATGCTGGGAGGGTTCCGCGACCGCATCCCGGTCTATGCAAGCACGGTGACCTATTCCACCATCGAAGAGTTTCTCGAGATCGCCGACCAGTGCATCGACTATGGGTTCCGCGCCATCAAACTGCATGCCTGGGGCGATCCGAAACAGGACGCCAAGTTGGGGCAAGCGCTGCGCGCGCATGTCGGGCCTGATATCGAGCTGATGTACGACGGTTCGGCCGGGTTCGATCTGGTCGACGCCATCTATGTCGGGCGGGCGTTGGCGGAAGCCGGTTTCTTCTGGTACGAGGAGCCGATGCGCGAGTTCAATATCGACGCCTATCGCCGCTTGCGGGACAAGGTCGATATTCCCTTGCTTTCGGGCGAGACGTCGGACGGCGCGCATTTCAACATTGCCGATTTCATCGCCTTCGACGCCGCTGAAATGGTGCGCACCAGCACGCACTACAAAGGCGGTGTCACTGGCGCGATGCGCATCGCGCATCTGGCGCAGGCGTTCAACATGCGCGCCGAGGTGCACGGGGGCGGCATGGCGAACCTGGCCATCGCTTGCGCGATCCCGAATACCACCTGGTACGAATCGCTTGTCAAAACCAACCCGATCATGGTCGAGCCGGGGATCGGGCGGGACGGCTGCATCTCCCCGCCAGACGTGCCGGGGATCGGCTGGGGTTTCTACGAGGAGACGGATTATTAGGAGTCCGGAGGCCTGAGTCCGGAGGCCTGAGACGAGTCGGTGAGAAGACGTCCGTTGCGTCTATGCCGACCTCTGTCATGATGACTCGAAACTGGTCTGGTTCTTGAAACGGTCTCGAACTAGACACTCGTTGCGGCGAGGAGAGTCTTCGTTCCTCGGAATGACGAAGGGGTGGCGTATGACCAATCATATCCACCGGAACTCGTAACAAAAGCACGGTGCCAGCGTGTGATACTTCCGCCGTCGTTGTGGAATCGCCTGACGGGCGATCGATCAGAAGGAGGATTACGGGCAGACATCCCGGGCCTGTGGCGCCTGGGGATTCATTGAGTCGTCGTGAAACAGCGTGCAAAGGAGCAATCTCATGCGAAAGTTGATCGCGGTTCTCATTGCCACTTTTCTGCTCATCAGTCCCACTGCCCTGGCGCAGACACCCGAGTCCGGTGGAGAGATTCCGGCGCCAAATCTGCCCAATTTCGCCTGCACCGACACGTCCTATGCGGACGCAGTCGAGAACGGAATCACGCTTGGCGTGAGCCCAGACTATCCCTACACGTATCTCACGCCTGACGATGAGTTCGCGGGGATCGACATCGACATCAACAATGCGGTGCTCGATCTGATCGGCATCGAGGATGTGACGTACGAGATCATGCCCTGGGGTTCGCTGATCCCGGCGCTCGAGTCCGAAACGATCGACATCATCGCGGACAACATCCATGAAACCCCGGACCGACTGAAGGTCATCGGTTTCACCGGCCCGGCCTGGTGGTATGGCCCGGCGCTCATCGTCCAGGATGGCAATCCGGACAACATTCAGTCCTATGACGATCTCACCCGGGATGGCATCACCGTGGGCGCGGTCGCAGGTTCGGCTGCTGCGGAATACCTTGCCTATATCGGCGCGGATGCGGTGACGTTCCAGGACAACACCGCCGAGTTCGCCGCCGGTGAGCAGGGACGCGTCAACGTCATTCTCGAGGACGACACCAAGTTCGCGGCCTATCTCCTGGAGAATGACAGCAGCAATCTGGTGGCGCTCGATGTCGAGACTCCCGAGATTCTCGTCACCGAGTATGGCTACAGCTACGCTCGCTACGGTCTGCGGCAGGATGACTGCACGCTGAACTTCGCCTATTCACGGGCGCTGGCGGAAATGCGGGCGAACGGGATGATCGGCGAGATTCTCGCCGAGTATGGCTTGCCGGTGGACAACGTCTATCTGCCCGGCGTCTCCTAGTCATTGAGCAGACCGCGGTCCCGGCGCAATGCTGGGACCGCGGTCTGCGGTGCTCTCGAGCGTTTCTCCCGGAAAGGCATTGTTCGTGGAACGCCCGGTTTTCGATTGGGAGCTTGCGCGGGAATCGTGGCCTGCATTGCTCGAAGGGCTCAAGCTCACCGTCGAGCTGACGTTTATCGTGATTGCGATCTCGCTGGTCATGGGCATTTTCGTTGCCCTGGCGCGCATGTCGAAACATCGAACGCTCCGGATCGTGACCGGCGCATACGTCGATTTCATGCGGGCGACCCCGCTGTTGTTGCAACTGATCTATCTCTTTTTCGTTCTGCCGGCATTTGGCATTCGGCTGGAGCCGTTCGTAGCCTCGATCATCGGATTGAGTCTCAACTATTCGGCCTATCTCTCCGAGGTCTACCGGTCTGGCATCCAGGCGATTCCGCGAGGTCAACTTGACGCCGCGGCGGCGCTGGGGATGAGTCCGGCGCAGACGATGCGACGCATCGTGTTGCCGCAGGCGGTCCGGATCGTGATACCGACATTGGGCAACTACTTCGTGGCGCTGTTCAAGGACACGTCGCTTGCATCGGCATTGACGCTGCAAGAGTTGTTGTTCAGCGGGCAAATCATCATTACTCGCACCTATGACTACTTCACCATCTACTCGATGGTGCTCTTCATGTACTTCCTGGTTGGCTACCCGGCATTGCTCTTCGTCCGGTATCTCGAGCGGCGAACGCGAAGCGGCTACCGACGGCGGCCAGTTGGCGGCGCTCCTTCGGTGCAACTCACATGAGCGACCGTCGCATGCCGATGATCCAGCTCGATGGAATTCACAAGAGTTTCGGCGAGACCCATGTGCTTCGCGGGGTCTCGCTGTCGATCGATCGCGGCGAGGTGGTTTGCATCATCGGTCCGTCGGGGAGTGGCAAATCGACCTTGCTGCGATGCATCAACTATCTGGAGCAGCCGGAACAAGGGCGCATTCTGCTGGACGGTCAGAACGTCTATCGCGACGTGGTCGATGGCAGGATCAAGAACTACCCCATGCGGCAGATCACGGCGACCCGGCAGAAGATCGGAATGGTCTTCCAGCAGTTCAATCTCTTTCCCCACTACACCGCATTGCAGAACATCATGGAAGCTCCGGTGCAGGTGAAAAAGATGAAAAAGACCGACGCCGAGCAGATCGCGCGGCGATTGCTGGCGCAAGTCGGCTTGGCGGAGAAAGCCGATCAGTATCCCGGAGAGCTTTCCGGTGGGCAGCAACAACGTGTGGCAATCGCGCGCGCGTTGGCGATGGACCCGGAGGTCATGCTCTTCGACGAGGCGACGAGCGCGCTCGATCCCGAACTGGTTGGAGAAGTGCTGGAGATCATGCGCCAGCTCGCCGAGCAGGGTATGACGATGGCAGTCGTGACGCACGAGATGGGATTTGCGCGGCAGGTGGCCGATCGGGTTGTCTTCATGGATCACGGGGTCATCGTGGAAGAAGGTACGCCCCAGGCCATTTTCGGCGCCCCGCGGGAAGAGCGGACCCAGGAGTTCTTGCGCCTGGTACAGGAAGCTGCCGAAAGCGAGGCAGCGTTGCCAATTGGCGCTCCGCAAACATCCAATGCATCCACATTGGCGGCGGTTCCGGCCAAGAAGCGCCGAGTCGTGCGCCGGAAGAGCGGCGCGTCGCCTGGGAGTGGAACGCCGACAGAAGCTCGTTAGATTGGCATTGGGTTAGCTGCCGATATCGAAGTACCGGTCGCAGGGGATGCCATTGCCGTCCGGGTCGAAGTCGGAATCGAGCTCTGGGAACTCGAGCCAGAAGTCATACGCTTCGTCCCAGGTGTCGAAGAAGGAGCAGATTTCCTCTTCGTCGCTGACGGGTGTTTTGGTGCGGTCGATCGGGGCGGTGTCGGGAACGTTGTCGTCTTCCAGGTTCGGGTCGAGGCTGACCGAGGCGTCGCAGGCGGTCCACATGCCGCGACCCTCGCGGATGGCGTTGTCTTGCGCCGCGTCGAGCCGATCCTGGTAGAGACCGTTGGGGGCGTAGTAGCGCGCGGTGGCATATCCCTCGGCGACCAGCTGCTCGTTCAGCAGGTGAACCTTGCCATCGATCTCCGAGATGTACCAGACATATCGCAAGAGGCGGTCGTTGTTGTCGACCGGGTCTTCATCCCGCTCGACCCAGATCTCGGATGACGCCACCAGGAGGCTGTCGGTCTTCTTGCTGGCTTCCTCGCCATAGCACTCGGGTTCGTTGCCGTAGGAGTAGTTTGTTTCCGGCGTGTCGATGCCGATCATGCGGATACGGTCCCGATCCTCGCCTGGACCGAGATCGAAATCGACATCGATCGTGTCGCCGTCGATGACGCGGATGAGCTCGACCTGCACGGCATCGGACGGGATGACATCGTCGGCAGCCCGGCTGACCGGCGCAAACAGGTGCACCCCAGATAGGAACAGCGCGACTACCGCAACGAGTCGAACGAAGCGCATCGATTCACCTTCATGAGATTGTGGGCGCGTCGAACGTGCCACGCGCGCCCCAGCGGGCCATGGTAGGATTCGGCCCAAACTTCCAGTTTCGGAACCAATGGTACTCAGTCTCGATTGGCGACGTCGCCAGCACACGGGATTCGCATTGTGAGCGATCGGCAGGCAGACGCAGCAGTTGCCGGCGACGGTGAGGCAACTGCCTCGCCGGGTTCGCTCGTGCTCGAGATGGTGAACATCTCGAAGCGCTTCGGCGCCACGCAGGCGCTCTCCGGCGTCTCGCTGCAGTTGCGGCGCGGCGAGGTGCACGCGCTGCTGGGTGAAAACGGGGCCGGCAAGTCGACACTCATCAAGATCATGACCGGGGTGCAGCAGCAAGACACCGGGGAGATTCTGCTCGACGGGCAGGAGATCCGTCTTGCCTCCGCGCAGGATGCGCAACGGTTCGGCATCGCCGCGATGTACCAGGAGCCGATGATCTTTCCCGATCTTTCGGTCGCGGAGAACATCTTCATCGGGCACCGCAATCGAGGGAAGATCGTCGACCGGCGCCGTATGGAGCGCGAAGCGCGCGAGGTGCTCGATCGGCTCGGGGTGCAGATCGAAGTCGACGAGCCAGCACGCGGATTGACCCTGGCAGAGCAACAGACAGTCGAAATTGCCAAGGCGATCTCGCTCGACGTGCGCGTGCTCATCATGGACGAACCGACCGCCTCGCTCTCCGCGCATGAAGTCCGGCGGCTCTTCCGCATCATCGACAACCTGCGGGCGCAAGGGGTTGCGATTCTCTTCATCTCGCACCGCATGGACGAGGTTTTCGAGATTTCCGATACGGTCACGATCTTGCGCGACGGTCAGTGGATTTCGACGCGCCCACGGTCCGAGCTGACTCCGCGCATGGCGATTCGGGACATGGTCGGACGGCAGGTTGTGGAGATCTTTCACCGGGAACACCGTGCGCCCGGTGAGGTGCGGCTCGCCGTCGAGGGTTTGACCAAGACCGGAGCATTCGAAGACATCTCGTTCGAGATTCGCGCAGGGGAAGTGCTCGGATTCGCGGGTTTGGTCGGCGCGCGGCGCACCGATGTCGGGTTGGCGCTCTTTGGCATCGCCCCGGCCGATTCGGGCACGGTCACTCTCGATGGGCAACCGGCCAATGTCACGAGTCCACGCCAGGCGCTCGATCTGGGAATCGCATACAGCACAGAAGACCGGCGCCAGCTCGGGCTGATCATGGGGCAATCGATTTCCAACAACATCGTCTTGCCGTCGCTGCAGCGGTTCCTGGACCGGTTCGGGTTGGTCAAGAAGGACGAGCAAGACCAGGTCGCTGAAACCTACCGCCTGCTGCTCAAGATTCGCGCAGCCTCGGTCGAGACGCCAACGGGCGCACTGTCGGGCGGCAACCAGCAGAAGGTCGTCATCAGCAAGTGGCTGGAAACCCATCCGAAGGTGCTGATCCTGGACGAGCCGACGCGCGGTATCGACGTCGGAGCGAAAGTGGAGGTACATCAACTGATCGACGAGCTGGCGGGGCAGGGGATGGCGATCATGCTCATCAGTTCCGATCTGCCCGAAGTGCTGGCCATGAGCGACCGGATCCTGATCATGCGCGAGGGGCGCCAGATGGCGATTCTGGATCAGTCCGAGGCGACGCAAGAGCGGGTCCTGGCGCACGCTATGGGACAGGCTCCGGAATTGGACGACGCTGGCGCGCGGGCAGCAATGGAGGCAGTCGATGCCCTGATCGATGCCGGGAGCAGCACGGGTGACTGATCGCATCCTGCGACATATCCGGCCAGAGCAGTTTCGCGAATTGATCCTGCTGCTCGTTACGCTCGGCGCGCTGCTCTTTTTCTGGAGCCAGATTCCCAACTACTTCGATCCGCGCTCGATCAACCGTCTCACGGTCGGACTGGCGATCCCGCTGGTCGTCGCGGTCGGGCAAATGATGGTGGTGCTGACGCGCAACATCGATCTGTCGGTGTCGTCGACCGTTGGGCTGACGGCCTATGTGGTCGGCACATTCCTGACAAGGAACGATGTTTCTCCCTGGATCGCGGCCGCGCTGGCGATTGCGCTCGGATGTGGGTTGGGCGCGATCAACGGCTTGCTGGTGGCCTATGGCGGCGTGCCGGCCATCATCACCACGTTGGGCACGTTGGCGATCTATCGCGTCGTGCTCGTGGAGATTTCCGGCGCCAAGACCGTCACCACGGACGATTTGCCGGGCTGGGTCGGCTCCTTTCCGAGCAACACGGTTGTTTCGGTGGCGGATTACGACCTGCGGGCCATGGTTGCGATCGCGCTGGTCGTGCTGATTGCCGGGTATCTGGTCCTGCGGTTCTTGCCGTTCGGGCGCCGGCTCTACGCTATCGGCTCGAATCCGGACGGCGCGCGCATCGCAGGTCTCCCGGCGCAACGGGATGTCTTTTCCGCGTTCGTCATCTGTGGCGGACTGGCTGGTCTCGGCGGGTTCCTTTATCTGGTCCGTTTTGGAAACGTCACGGTCACCGCCGCTCAGGGACTCGAACTGCAGGTGGTGGCCGCGGTGGTGGTTGGCGGGGTCAGTATTCTCGGCGGTCAGGGCACGCTCTTTGGCGTCCTGCTCGGGGTCGTCCTGATCGAGGTGATGCAGCAGAGCCTGTTGCGCTGGTCGGGCCTCAGCGAGTTCGTGCGCGATGCGATTCTCGGGTTGCTCATCCTGATCGCCATCACGGTCGATGCCGTCGTGCTGGCCAAGTTGCGGGAAGCCTGGGTGAACACCCGCCGGCGCGACAGGGCGGCGGCCCGGCTCGAGCTCTCGCCAGAAGGGAGTGCCGATGGAGCGGACTGACATCAATCGTTATCTGCGCCGGTGGGAAGCGCTGCTCCTGGGTTGCCTGATCGTGGTGCTGATCTACAACATCACGCAGGTTTCGAACTTTCTGACCGTTCAGAATCAGATCAACCTGCTCCAGCTCAGCATCGAGAAGGCAATCGTCGCGCTGATCATGACGTTCGTCATCATCAGCGGCGAGATCGATCTTTCGGTTGCGTCGATGATGGGGTTGTCCGCGGCCATCATTGCCACGATGCATGATTCGGGCTGGAACATGGGCGTGGCGATTGCGATCGCGCTGTTGGTCGGTCTTGCGCTTGGCACGATGAACGGATTCTTCGTCGCGAAGGTGGGAATCAATTCCCTTGCGGTGACGTTGGCCGGGTATATCGGGTTTCGCGGGCTGGCGTTGGCATTGATCGAAGACAAGTCGCTGGGGGATTTCCCGCATTGGTTCGAGCGGATGGGGCAAGGCGGTATCGTGGGCCCGATCACGTTCTCCATCATCATCTTTTTCATTATGGCGGCGATCGCAACGGTGATCCTGCATTTCAGCGGCTTCGGACGGCGGGTCTACACGATTGGATCCAACGCGCGGGTTGCCGTCTTTTCCGGGGTTCCGGTGGCGCGCACCCGCATCATCATCTTTGCCATGAGTGGACTGATTTCGTCGATGGCCGGCATTCTCTATGCTGCCCGGCTGAGCGCGGTCCGTTCCAGCACCGCGCAGGGAATGGAACTGGACATCATCACCATCGTCTTGTTGGGCGGCGTCAGCATCTTTGGCGGCATCGGTTCGATGGTGGGAGTCTTTCTCTCGATCCTGCTCGTGCTCAATTTGCGCAACGGCATGACGATTGGCGGCATCACCGGCAATACCCAGACCGGTGTGATCGGCTTGCTGCTCATTCTTTCTGTGCTGATTCCGAATCTGGTGTCGCGGGCGCGCGGCCATGTTCGCCGGACGCCAACCGACCCGCACGTGCAGGCCCCTCGCGCGGAAGTGACCGCGCAAGGCGCCGACTGAGAGGAGGTGCCCCGCAAACTCGTGGATACGCGCGAAGGAACTTCTGTTTCGATGAAGAACATGGAGGTACGCAGATGAAACGTCGCACACTTCTCTTGTCGGCCGCAGTTGGCCCGTTCATGCCGACAATCGCGGCCACAGTATCGGCGCAGAGCCCGGAGGCCAGCCCCAGCGGCGGGGTGGCGGTAGCCACACCAGGGCAGGAAGTCAACATGATGCTCCTGCCCAAGTTCCTTGGCATCTCGGTCTTCGATCAGGCAAACCAGGGTGCGCAGGAAGCGCATGCCGAGCTGCAGAATCCAGGCAAGCTCGACTTCGTTGGCCCGACCGCGGACAACAGCGCCGCCGGGCAGATCGAGTTCGTGACCAATGCGCCGGCCGGCGGCTATGACGTAGTCATGCTTTCGAACAACGCCGGCGACCAGATCGACCCGGCCGTGGCGGCCGCGGTGGCTGGCGGCACGGACGTCGTCACCTGGGACTCGCCGATTCCCAGCGGCGAGGGCGAATCGCTCTTCGTCGCGCAGGTCGACTTCGCCGAAACCGGTCAGGTCATGGCGGACATGGCGCTCTCGATTCTTGGTGAGGATGGCGGCAAGTTCGCGGTGCTTTCGGCCACGCCGGACGCCGCCAACCAGAACGCCTGGATTGCCTCGCTGGAAGAGGTGCTCGCCACCGATGCCTATGCGAATCTCGAACTGCTCGACATTGTCTATGGCAATGACGAGTCCGAGGAGAGCTACAACCAGGCGCTGGCGCTGGTCGACAAGTACCCCGACATGGAACTGATCATGGCTCCGACGTCGGTCGGTATCGTGGCCGCCGCCAAGGCGATGCAGGACGAAGGTCTTTGCGACCAGGTCAAGGTTTCCGGGCTCGGGCTGCCTGAAGAGATGAAGGCGTATCTGGACAACGGTTGCGCTCCCGAGTTCGCGCTCTGGAGTTTCGTCGACCTTGGCTACGTGACGTACTACGCCGCGTACTTGCTGGAAACCGGCGCCATCCAGGGGGTCGAGGGCGAGAGCTTCACCGCCGGCCGCATGGGCGACTACACGATCGAGGCTGATCCCACCCGGCCCGACACGGGCGCGCTGCGCATCGTGATGGGTCCGTTCTCGGTCTACAACGCGGAGAATCCGGGGGTCTAGCCCGACGAGCGTCTCAATATCACGAACGGCGGGAGCGGCGGCGACGCCCTCCCGCTCTTTTCATGTCACTCATCCCGGTGTCCCAGCCGCGTGTCATCCTCTCGACGTTCCTGGCGATGTTGCCAGGTGTCGCAGCAATCGAAAGGTGCTCCTCGTCCATGCGCTCCATTGTCGATGTCGCCGCCGAGGTTGGGTTGACCCCAAACGACCTCGATCTCTACGGTCACTACAAGGCAAAGATCCATCTCGATGTCCGCGAACGGCCGAGCGGCAAGCGCGGCCGGTACCTGGTGGTGACGTCGATCACGCCGACGCCCTTTGGCGAAGGCAAGACGACGATGGCAATTGGCTTGGCGCAGGGATGCCGGCGTATCGGCGCGAAAGCGATCGTCGCGTTGCGGCAGTCGTCGATGGGGCCGACGTTTGGCATCAAGGGGGGCGGCGCGGGCGGCGGTCGATCGACCCTCGAGCCGATGGTCGACATGAATTTGCATTTCACCGGCGATGGACATGCGGTGACTGCGGCGCACAACGTCTGCGCCGCGTTGCTGGACAATCACCTGCATCAGGGAAACGCGCTGGGGATCGAAACCATCTCCTGGCCGCGGGTGATCGACATGAACGACCGCGCGCTACGACAGATCGACATCGGTCTGGGAGACAAGAACGGTCCGGAGCGGACGACCGGTTTTCAGATCACGGCCGCGAGCGAGGTCATGTCGATCCTGGCGCTGGCCACCAGCTATGCCGATCTGCGCGCCCGGCTCGGGCGCATCGTGGTCGGGTGGACCGGCGACGGCCGGCCGGTGACAGCGGAGGATATCGACGCTGCCGGGGCGATGGCTGTGCTGATGAGGGATGCGCTCAGCCCAAATCTCGTGCAGACGCAGGAGGGCGGTCCGGCGCTGGTGCATGCGGGGCCGTTCGGGAATGTGGCGTTAGGCTGCTCCTCGATCATTGCCGACCAGGTAGGGCTCGGTTTGGCAGACATTGTGATAACCGAAGCTGGCTTTGGCAGCGATCTCGGATTCGAGAAGTTCTGCGACGTGAAGTGCACCATGAGCGGTCTCTGGCCGGACGCGGCGCTGGTGGTGGTCACGATTCGCGCGTTGAAAGCGCAATCGGGGAACTACCAGATCAAGGTGGGCCGTCCGCTCGACGACACGATCGATGACGAGCATCTTCCGAACCTCTGCGCTGGGCTGCACAACCTGGAAGACCACCTGGCGAATGTCGCCCGGTTCGGGATTCCGGCGGTGGTCGCGATCAATCGTTTCCCCACCGACACCGAGGCCGAGATTCAGGCCGTCATGCAGTCGGCCATGGCTGCAGGCGCGTTTGGGGTAGCGGTGGCCGACGTCTACGGGACGGGCGGCGAGGACGCGGAAGAACTGGCGCGGTTGGTGATGTCGGTGCCGCAAAGCGATCCGTTGCCTGTGCGGCTCTATGAGCCAGATGACTCGCTCCCGGAAAAGATCGCCAAGGTCGCGGCGGCGATGTACGGTGTCGAAGAGATCGACTACCGGCAGGAAGCGCTCGATGCGCTGGCGCGGTACGAAAAGGCCGGGTTCGGGCAATTGCCAATCTGCGTCGCCAAGTCGCAGTATTCGTTTTCCGGCAATGCCAACGAGGCCGGGAAGGCACGTTCCGGCAAGCTGGTGGTGCGCGACTTGTTGCTCTATGCCGGTTCCGGCTACGTCGTGCCAGTGTGCGGCGCGATCAACCTGATGCCCGGTCTGGGCAAGCATCCCGGAGCGCACGACTTCGACCTGCTGCCCGATGGGCAAATTGTTGGCGTGACGTAGTTGGTCTTGAACCCTGGCCCAATCTGGCATCATTGCGCACGTCGTGCCATACGGGCAACCCGGCGTGGAATGGGAAGGATTGGGAGCATTCGATGAGCTACTTGCCACCGGCGCCTGCGCCGGCGTCTGCGCAGCCGTCGCATTCGTTCTTCGACCGAGTCGTCGGATCGGTGAAGTTGAGTCGGCCGATCTTCGATGAAGTGCGCCGCGATCCGAGCGCCATGACCCAGGCGGCCATCGTCGTCGTGCTGACCGGGCTTCTCTCCGGCATCTCCCAGTTCGCAGAGCTGCGAGGCCAGACGATCGAATTTGGCGATGGCGACTCGTACACGGTGACGAATTCGTTTTTCGGGCCGCTGCTCTCGGGTATTGGCGTCGCGATCGTCGCACTCATCTTCTGGGTCATCGCCGCCGTCATCTTCCGGTTGGTGGCGGTGAAGATGTTGAGTGCGCCTGAAACCGAAATCCAGTGGCAGGAAGTCGCTCGTCCGCTGGGGTTTGCCTCCGCGCCGGGATTCCTGCTGATCCTGACGCCCATTCCCGTGCTCGGGTTCATCATCGGAAGCATCGTGGGGCTCTGGTCGTTCGCGGCGCAGATCGTGGCCATGAGCGAGACCTTCAGAATAAGCAAGTTGCGCGCATTTGCCACGATCCTGATCGCTTCGATTGGGCTCGGTATTTTCCTGGCCCTGATCTCCTGCATCTGCATCTTTGCCGTTGCGGCGTTCGTCTGACCGGAGCTCGATGAACCAACCGCTTTCGTTTGGCTGGGACGGATTCGGGCGGCGGCTCCTCGGCGCGCTCCGGTTGAACGGGGACACGTTTCGAGAGCTCTCGTTCGTGCCGAACGCCTTGCCGCAAGCGATCGCGGTGATCCTGCTGGGGTCGCTGGCGAGCGCCATCGTCTATCTTGTCGACGGCGATTCGCCCAGCCTCAGTGTGGACGTCAACTGGAACAGCTATCCGGTCACCCGGGAGAGCGATGTCCTCGCCGCGCTGGCGGGCGCGGTGCTCGATGCCGGATGGGGCCTGATGATTTGGGCGGTACAGGCAGCCATCATCTGTTTCTTGTGGAACCGCTTTAGCCGCAATCGGCGGACCTGGCGCTCGATCGCCGCGCCGCTTGGATTTGCCAGTGCCCCGCTCATCGTTTTCGCCCTTCTGGAACTCGTGCCGACAGTCGGAAGCGCGCTGGCGTTGATCGGCCTCCTGTGGACATTCGTGGCATCGGTGGCAGCGATACGCGCGTCGCTCAGCACCGGTTGGGGGCGTGCCGTCGTGTTGTTGGTCGTGTCTACGGTGGCGCTCTTCCCGATTCCGCTGGTGATTTCCTGGTTGTCATGACAGCGGAGCGGCCAGCTCCAGGGCTCGAGCTGGTCTGCGAACATGTGCCCGTTCGATGTGTGCCGACTGTGGCAGCCAAGTAAGACTGCAACTACGCGAGGACATCAGTCCAGGAGCGCATGCTTCCGCAACTGCTCTAGCGTTCAAACCTGTCGATAAAGACTTCCCAGCGGTGCACGCCGGCGAGCTCGAGAATCCCGTAGCGGTACCAGGGATCTGGGTCGAGACGAGCACGAACATCGGCTTCGCTTTCGGCGCGAACTACGATCATCGCGCCGCCATCGTCGGGGAACGGTCCGCCCAGCACGATTACTCCGCGCTCGACGAGGTCATCGATGAACGCGGCGTGCTCATTCCAGAACGCTTGCTCGCGGGCGCCGATCGAAAGGTCGCGCTTGCTCCCTGCGCGTGAAACGACGACGTACAGACTGGACATGGGGATGCCAGGACCAGGCTATCGAGCGGAGGAGGAGTCGCGCGTGAAGATCATCTCCCAGTTCCACTCCCACGTTTCACCTCCATCGGCAGACATCGCCTGCTCCCAGCGGGCAAAGATGGGAGACATTTCGCTCCAGCGGAAGAGCACTTTCACGGGTACGTCATCTTGCAGGTCGTCTCCAAGAAACTCGCCGATCCCATTCTGAAAACGGCCAACTACCGGCGGAGCGAGCTGGCCGTGACGAGAATCGGCCCAATAGAGACTCCAAAGTCGGGTCGAAGGATCGAACACTCGCACGGTCATGCCGACAAGCGGCTGGCCGTCAGGAAACACCGATCGATATTCTTCGACATTTCCGATTCCACCAAGCACCGCTCGAACATCCGAAGTTGCGTTGAATTCCTCCCATTTCCGGGAACCCACAAGCCTTCGCGCGAGTCGCCGGTTGAAGACATTCCACGTCCCCAGATAGCAATCGAAGTCGTGGCGTCCGTCATTTTCCTGGTCGATTGTGGTGTCCATACCGCTGCAGTCTCCGGTGATCGCTGGTGGTTTCGCGATCTCCAACTTACGTCGATTTCCTGACAGAATGTGTCGCAATTCTTCTGCTAGGCTGAGACGCACGCTGACCACCGGAGGATCGACTTGGCCGGAAACAATCGCATCACCATTGGCGCCTACCTACTGAAACGGCTGCATGAGCTCGGAATTGGGCACATCTTCGGCGTGCCGGGCGATTTCGTGCTCGGATTCATGACCGAGATCGAGTCCAGCCCAATCGAGCTGATCAATACCTGCGACGAGCAGGGAGCCGGGTTCGCGGCGGACGCGTACGCGCGGCTGCGGGGCATCGGCGTGGCGTGTGTGACATATGGGGTGGGCGGTCTCAAGCTTGCAAATACCACAGGCCAAGCCTATGCCGAACGAGTGCCGGTGGTGGTGATCAGCGGCGCTCCGAGCATGGCCGAGCGGCGCCGCAATCCGTTGATCCACCACAAGGTCCGCTCCTACGACACCCAGCTCCGGGTCTTCCAGCAGCTCACGGTGGGGTGGACGGTCTTGGACGATCCGGACGACGCGTGCCGCGAGATCGACCGCGTGCTTCGCCTGTGCAAGCGCTACAGCCGTCCCGTCTATATCGAGCTGCCGCGTGACATGGTCGATGCAGAGATCGAGATCGATGCACGGACGGTCGACGACCGGCAGTTGAGCGATCCGCGCACACTGGCCGCGGCACTCGACGAGGCAGCGTCCTGGATCAATCGCGCCAATCAGCCGGTCATTTTCTTCGGCGTGGAGCTCTATCGTTTCGGATTGGAGGGCGAGGCGTTGGCGCTCATCGAATCGAGTGGCATTCCAGCCGCGGTCACCTTGCTGGACAAGGGCGCCATCGAGGAACGCGCTCCAGCCTTCCTTGGTGTCTACGCGGGAGCGCTCGGGCGAGACGATGTGCGCCGCTACGTCGAGGAGAGCGACTGCCTGATCATGCTGGGCACATTGCTGACCGACATCAACCTGGGTATTGCCACCGCGAAACTCGATCCGGCCAAATGCATTCACATCACGCGCGATCGGTTGTCGGTTGGTCTGCACACCTACGAGAACGTGCGATTGGACGACTTCGTGCGGGGACTCGGCAGTGGCCGCATCACGCCACGCTTCGACCGGGATCATCCGCACGCGCCGATTCCACAGATAGTCGACGTGCCGGTGAGCGAGCGGGACGAGCCCGTCACCGTCGCGCATCTCTTCGGACGGCTTGCGTCGTATCTGACCGAAGACACGATCGTCATTGCCGACCCGGGCGATGCGCTCTTCGCGTCCATCGACCTGCCGGTGCAGGAGGCGCGCGCTTTTCTGGCGCCGGCGTTCTATGCCTCGCTCGGTTTTGCGGTTCCGGCGGCAATTGGAGCGCAGTGCGCGCGTCCCGAGGACCGGCCGTTGGTGCTCGTGGGAGATGGCGCGTTCCAGATGACGGGTATGGAGCTCTCCACCTGCGCGAAGTTCGGGCTCGACCCGATCGTGATCGTGCTGAACAACAATGGCTATACCACCGAGCGGCTGATCATCGACGGTGGATTCAACGACATTCAGCAGTGGAACTTCAGCGCGCTTCCCGAGGTCATGCAATCGGGCAGATCGTTCCTGGTGCGCACACGCGGCGAACTGGACGATGCGCTGGAGGCCGCGCGGGAGCGAACCGGCCAGTTCGCATTGCTCGATGTGCGGCTGGACAAGCTCGATTTCTCGCCGGCGCTCAAGCGGCTGGGGGAGGGGTTGAACAAGGCGGCGACCACCAGTCACTAGCGCCCTGCCGATGGTCGAGTTCGCGCACGTCGCCCGTCGTTACGCTCGCCATGGCTGCGAACCCGCAGGGGGCTTCCGGGGGAACCGGACGCTATGCGCTGGACGAGGACGTGACGAGACGTAAAGAAAACGTGACTGCTCCGTAGTACCTGATAGACAGGCAACGACGTTGGCAGGGAGCACCCGATGGCGGTGGCACAACTTCGCCGATACTCGGCGAAGAGCAGCAACCAGTTGGAAACAAAGAGCGATGCCATCCTCGCGCAGGAGGCGACGCACGACCCGAACGCGTTCGCCACGCTCTATCTCCGCTACGCGAACCAGGTGTTCCGTCATTGCTACCGACGCCTCGGCAATCGCGAAGCTGCGGAAGATGCGACCAGTCTCGTTTTCACCAAGACCCTCACCGGTCTCGACCGATTCGATCCCAACCGCGGGACGTTCGCGGCGTGGCTCTTCACCATCGCCCATCACGTCTCGGCAGACCATTTCCGGAGCCAGGGCAGATACGTAGGCGCCCAGGAATTCCCTGACCCAGTCGACCCCGCCGAAACACCGGAAGAGATTGCGCTTGCGCGAGACGAGGCGGGAAACCTGCGGCGCGCGCTCGAACAGCTCTCCCCGCGCGAGCGGGAGGTGATCGAGCTGCGCTTGGCCGGGTTGAGCTCGGCCGAAATCAGCGACGTGCTCGGCTGTCAGCGAAATGCCGTCGCGCAAGCCCAATACCGCGCGATTGGCCGGTTGCGAGATTTGCTTGGCCCTGAGGCCGCGCAACGAGGACGAAACGATGTTTAGCCGCTGGAAGAGCGACAAGAGGGCAGCGGCTCTCGATCAACTTTGGGACCAACTCCAGGCAGCCGATGGATCCCGGCGCTTTGGAGCGACAGAGCGTCCAGCCGATGCGGAAACGATTGCGGCGGTGTTGGCGCATGACGATGCGCCTTCGATCGATCCAGTCTTTTCCGCCATTTTGCTGAAGGATCTGACAAACATGCACGCGCAACAGAGATTTGGACTGAGCTCGAACGGACATGGTACGGCGGCGATTTCTGCTCAACGATCACCGATCGTCCGGCAACCATCGTGGTTTGGGGAGCAGCATGCCGGGACCGGCCCACGATGGATACGCTTGGCGGCCGGGTTGGCAGTGCTGGCCGTGTTGTTGGCGGTTGGAGCGCTAACGCTCATGCCGGAGCGATCGCCAGAACCCCCGGTGATTCCGGCAGCCGTGGTGCAGGACGAGGGACAGATCGAGTCGGTCACGCTCCTGGATATCTCGTTTCCACCGGGCCGGATGCGAGGAGACGAAGGCGCGCGAGTCATTTTCGGGGAACACAGCATCGCGCCTGGGATGACAGCCGAATTCGGGCTCGCCTGCGACTCGGTTGGAGTTCATCCGTTGTATGTCCTCGACGGAACGCTGAGCGTGGATGCGCTCGCCACCAGCTTCGTACTGCGGAGTGGAGCGGCAGAATGGGAAACCATTCCCGCCGGTGAGCCAGTCGATGTTCGGGCCGGCGATACCTGGTTCGTCGAGAATCCGACAAAGGATGGGGTGGCGAATCTGCGCAACGACGGTGCCGGCGAGGTTCGCTATCTATGGGTTGGACTGCGCGAGAACGCCCCAGAGTGCAGCACAGCACCACCGAGCGGCCAGCAGATCGACTGGTCCTATCTCGAGGATCCGGCCGGTCCCATCGACCCAACGCAACCGGTGCGGCTCGTTCTGCGGACGGTGACGGTGCCCGCTGGAAGCGAAATGAGCGGCGAAATCGGCGGATTCCCGATTCCCTCCGTCGAGCAGGAGGCAATGGGAGCGCGTCAGTGGGCAAAAATCTTGTCCGGCGCGCTGGTCGTCACACGCGAGAACGACGGGCAGGGCGACCCTGTCACGGCAGAATGGGCCGCAAGCACGGTGGCGACGCAGGATACGATCCGTTCCAGTGACGGAGCGGTTGTCACGATCTCGAACGAATCCGATCGACCAGTCGAGCTGATGGTGCTCGATATCGTCGTCGGTGATCCGGAGGCGCAGGGCGGCGTCACGGCTCCGCCTGCGGCGTCTTCGGAAACGGATGCATAGACGGACGCACGTCCGCGGGCTACATCAACATCGCGAGGAAGCGCGCCTGGATGCCCAGGCGCGCTTCCTCCGCGAGTTCGACGCTTTGACAGGCTGGAGATGCCGTTGCTCGAGTCCCGAGGACTTCACGGCACGTCCCACGCTGTGCACTCAGTCCAGCGGCATCAGTGCGTCAATTGGAGACTCCCGCCTGAAACCGGTAGATGGTGCGGTCTTGTTCGTCCGAGATATAGACGGTTCCATCGGGAGCGATGGAAACTGCAGATGGCGCGAGGAATTCCGCGGTTGTGGTTGGCCCGGCAATGAGACCGATCACCTCACCTTCGGGTGAGAAGACTTGTACCCGAGTACCGCCGTAGCCGAGCGTGTTGTACTCGGCGACGTAGAGATTGCCTTCGGCATCGAGCGCGATCCCTCGTGGTTCGGCGAGGTACCCCGGTTCGAGCCCGTTCCCGCCGATGATTGCTCGAGGCATTCCGTCTGCTGTCAGATGATGAATGCGCGAGCGGCCGAACTCGACGACGTAGACACTACCGTCGGGCGCGACCTCGACATCGGTTGGCTGGTTGAAGAAGACGCCTCCCGGGCCATCGGCTCCCCAGCGTTCGATGAACTCTCCGTTCATGTCGTACACGTTGACCGCTCCACCAGCGTTGCTGGCGACAAAGAAGCGATTGTTTGCTTCGTCGAGCGCGATTCCGGTGGGGGCAAGGAGCATGCCGCGTTCGTTTGGATCGGCCCCAATTTCGGCCAGGAAGTTCAGTTCGCTATCGAAGATTTGCACCCGGTTGTTGTATGTATCCGTTACGAAGAGTCGGCCATCTGAGGCAAACGCGAGATCACCAAAACCGAAGTACGGGATATCAGGTGGCTGGAACCGGAACTCGCCCGGTCCTTCGCCTGCCTGCCCAAGCGAATCGAGATGCTCTCCCGCGCTGTCGAGGATATCGATCTGATTGCGCGAGCCGTTGATAACGTAGAGCTTGCCATCTGACCCAAATGCGATGTGTTGAGGGAAACCTGCGCCGGAGATCTCACCATCGGTCTGGGCGGTGAGAAACGCCTCGGCCTCCGGATCGACCGGTGCCGCAGGGAGTGACCAGTCCGCTGACGGATCGGACGTGGCACTCAGGGGACGAACCGGAACTCCGTCGCTCCATTCGCCCATGTTCAGAAGCTCGTCGGAGTTGCCGAGGGCGTATTCGCAGTTCTTGCCTTCGAACGCGCAGTCGAATAGTCCGCTGGAGACCTTCCACACGCCCCAGGTGGCAAGGGCATCCGGCTGCGAGATCGTCTGGTAGTAGCCGGACAGGAGGTCGATATCCACTGATGAATCCCGTGGGGTGTAGTGCGTGGCCAGGAGGGCGGGCCAACCGTGATCGTCGGAACGGATCTCGATGTAGTTGCGATCCTGTTCGGGTAGGGATTTCAGCGGTTCGAACAACCGCTGTGGCCACTCGACTCCCGGCACGTCGTCGATGTCGAACGCCATGACGACTGCCTTGAGCCCGACCGGCAAGCTGGCGATGTCCGGCACGTCCCAGCAGAAACGACCTTCGCAGGGACCCATGGCGAAGAATGCCTTCGGCACCGGCCAGC
>JAWKPF010000050.1 GCA_041390825.1 Thermomicrobiales bacterium | reverse complement strand
CCGATCGTGCCGCCGCAGATCTCCGCGATCGCGCCGGACGGCACGCAGATCGTCCTCACGACCGCGATTGGCGGCGTTGGGATCGACTATTACGATCAGTCGGTCTACGTCTCCACCGGTGGGAGCTCGGTTGGGAGCGGCATGCTGCCGCTGCCGTCGGAGAACACCGTCAGCGCAATCGATATCAACACCCAGGAGACACGGCTTGTCGCCGAGCTCGGTCCCTACGAGGAGGCCAACAACCCGGACGGCACCGATATCAACCCGAATCTCTACGGGCTCGGGATCAGCCAGGACGGCGTCATCTACGTCGCGGACGCAGGCGGCAACACCATTTACCAGGTTGCCCCGGACACCGGCGAGTTCTCGCTCTTCGCGGTGGTGCCGAATCTGACCGATCTGACCGGCGCCACGCCAACGGCCGAGGAGGAAGCGATGCAGCCTGGGCCGCGGCAGCCCGTCCCGACCAGCGTTGCCATTGCGCCGGACGGCACCATCACCGTGGTGCTCCTTTCCGAGTCGTGGAATGGACCCTCGATCCTGGACTATCAGGCCGACGGCACCTACACGGTTCGCGATGTGCAACTGTCGATGATCGTCGATGCGACATACGGACCGGATGGCGCGCTCTACGTCACGCAGTTGACGGCGGACTTTAGCGGCGAAATGCCGGCGCCGGGCAACGTCTTCCGCGTCGACGCGGATGGCACCGTGACCCCAGTCGTGGAGGGCCTCTTCTTCCCGCATGGGATTGCGTTCCACCAGGAGTCGGGCAACCTCTTCGTCGTCACCAACTCCATCATTTCCGCGCCGGATGCCCCGGCCGGTATGCTGGTCCGCTTCGACGGCATCGCCACCCCGGCTGCGTAACTCGACCTCGTTGCATGCCACGGGCCGGACGGGAATGCTCCCGTCCGGCCCGCGTCGTGGGCACGATGCGTTGTCGCGGTTCGCTTAGCCGGAAACCTCCTGGAGCCGGCGTGCGCTGAATTGGGCCGTTTTTCCGGCGACCATCTGCAGATTGGTCGCCAGTTCGCGATCGGCCATTCCCATGGCCAACTGCCCAGCAACGAGCGAGACCAGCAGATCGTGCATGATCGGGCCGATCGGTCCATCGGGATCCGGTCCGGTGCCATCGGGGTTCGGGTAGCCATCGATACCGATCAACCCCGCCACCGTTACCAGCGTGGTGAGCTCGCGCGGGTCTGGTGGGAACTTGTCCCAGTCGACGGGAAGCGTGTCCTGACAAAGCCACGGATAGCGCTCGCAGAGCGTCTGCACATAGAGATGGATCTGGTCGGAAGAGGGTGGACCTACGATCAGGTCCCACCACCAGGGACGCGCCAGTTCCACGTGGATGTTCCCTTTCACACCGGAAGCGTAGTGATTGCCCATCGTCGTCTCCTTGTCGTTACCCGGATTGCTCCGGAAGGCATTTCCGGCGAAGTTCGCCTGTCTCGACGATAGGGATCCACTCGCATCGAAGTGGTGTCGTGCGCAACAGGCGCTGCGTCGGGTGGAGTACGGTTGGTCCGTGGACGATGGGAACGGGTCGCACCGTCGACTGAAGCGCGCGGCGTTACCAGCGCTTCCTCTGTCGCAGGTCTCGGACCATTAAGCTCAGGCCTCCGAAACTATCCCGCCAGCGCGAGTGCCGCCTGCAGCAGGACGTCGCCGCCGGCGGTGATGTCTTCCGGTGTCGAATACTCGATCTCCGCGTGGCTGACGCCGCCTGCGCTGCGGACGAAGATCATGCCCGTGGGAACCAGATCGGCCAGGTGTTTGGCGTCGTGCCCCGCCCCCGACCAAAGCTCTTCGTACGGGAGCCCGAGCGATTCACAGCCGGTGCGAATTGCGGCGATCACGGTTGGATCGAACGGGGTGGGATCACTGGTCCAGATTCGCTCGACGGTGATGTCGACTCCCCGGTTGCGGGCGACAGTCTCACCCAGCTTGCCGAGCTCGCGGGAGAGAGAGTCGATCGTCTCGCCGTCCGGATGCCGGAAATCGACACTGAAGACGGCTCTCCCCGGAATCGTGTTGATGGTGTCTGGTTCCACCCTGATCCGGCCGACGGTCGCCACCGTGATATCGTCCCGGTCGAGGGCGAGCCGCTCGATCGAGGAGATCATGGTGGACGCGGCCATCAGCGCGTCCTTGCGGAGTGGCATGGGCGAGGGGCCGGCATGGTCCGATTGCCCGGTGACCACGACCTCGCTCCAAATGATCCCAACGATGCCGCCGACAACCCCTACGGGTTTGCCGACCGATTCCAGCACTGGCCCTTGCTCGATGTGCAGTTCCAGGTATGCGCTGGCAGGTAACGGGCGCAGAGACTCGTCACCTTTGTAACCGATGCGTTGCAGTTCCTCTCCGAAGATGAGTCCGTTGCGGTCGCGGATGCCATAGGCAAAGTCGCGCGTAAACGCTCCCGCGACCGCGCCGGAACAGAGCGTGGCCGGTTCGAAGCGCACGCCTTCCTCGTTCGTCCAGTTCACCAGCGCCACCGGCAGGCGGGTCTGAACGTTGTGATCGTTGAGCGTGCGGATCACTTCCAGGGCGCCCATCACCCCGAGCGCGCCGTCGTATCGTCCCCCGCGCACGACGGTGTCGATATGCGAACCCATGTACACCGGCGGCGCATCCTCGATGCCGGGACGAATCCCCGACATGTTGCCCAGATCGTCGATCCGCACAGTCAGCCCGGCCTCGGTCATCCAGCGCGCCAGCAGATCGCGGGCCGCCTTGTCCTCGTCGGAAAGCGTCAGGCGCGTCACGCCGCCGCCATCGGTCGCCCCGATCCGTGCCAGCTCCTGCAACGACGCGTTCAACCGTTCGCCATCGATATGGATCATTGGATGCGCTCCTTCCTGGCAGGTGACGGTCCAGGGTCCAGTGTCGAATGAACCGAGCGGGCCGAATTCAGTGCCTCCGCGTGCGCTGGACACCGGACCCTGTACGCCGGTGCCTGTTTCAGTCCCACTCCCAGAGGTTCGGTGGGGTGGGGGTAATGATCTCGCTCGGTCCGATGGCGTGGACCACCACTTCCTGTTCGATGGCGGCGCCCGCGACTTCGGGAATGAACAGGCCGGGTTCCACACACAGGACCATGTTCGGTTCGAGTACGGTGGGTTCACCGACCTTGAGATAAGGAAGCTCGACCGTCTCCAGCCCGATGCCGTGGCCCATCATGCCAGCGAAGTAATCGCCATACCGGCCGCGCTGCATGACCTCGACCGCGGCGTCCACCACGGTCGAAACCGCCACTCCTGGACGAATCTGCTCCACCGCCGCGTTGGTCGCTTCGAGGGTGGTTTCCAGCAGGCGGCGGGTTTCGGCGCTCGCGTCGCCGCAAACCGTCGTGCGGTTCACGTCGAACCCATAGCCCTGGTAGGCGCCGATGGCGTCCAACGCCACGATCTCTCCCGGTTCGATGCGCCGGTCCATGGCCTGTGGCCAGCGAGAGCCGAACGCCGACCACGGACCAGAGTGCACCCGGAAATAGCGCACGAAATCGGCCCCGGCGCGCATAGCCGCGGCGATTGCCTCGGCGCAAACTTCGCGCTCGGTCACACCGCCACGCCGAATCATGGCATTGGCGGTCATCAACGCGGCATCGGCGCAGCGTGCCGCCCGGCGCAGCAGGTCGAGTTCGCCCGGACTCTTGATGGCGCGCATCTCGGCGACGATGTTCGGCTCCGGATCGAGCGTCAACCCGGGTAGCTCGCGCAGCAATTGCCGGTCGATCGCGGCCGGCAGAATGTCATCGCCCACCAGGCCGATATTGGCGTCTTCCAGATAGGTCTCTTTCAGGAGATCGATCAGCCCAAGTCCCAGATCGCCAGCGGCGCGCACATCGTCGACCACCACCAGATCGGGGCGGTGTTTGCGCGCGTCGGTCAGCAAGACGGGTTCGCCAACCACCGGCAAGAGCAGCATCGCGTGCCCCATGCCCCGGTTCCCTTCGGAAAAGACCGTGGTGGGGAAGGGAGGAAAGTGCCCGCTTAGGTACGCCAGGTCGCCGGGCCGGTCATAGAACGAGCGGCCAACCACCAGCAACCCGTCCAATCCCGCGGCCGAGGCTTTCTCACGCGCGCGCTGTTGCCGGCCGCGAATCTCCTCGGCCGAGATCGGCGGCACGTCGTCGAGCGTGTTCTGCATGGGCACATCGTCGAATCGTTTCGCTGTTGCCATTCCTGCCTCGACGCAACGGTTCGACCGCCGATGCCCGTCCCCGAACGACTAGCCGTAGTATTCGACGAAGTCCAGGAAGGTCATGCACCCCTGTTGACCCTGTTGGATGGCGGCCTCGTTGGCAGCGGTCACCTCCGCCAGCATGTCGGAATTCGCGGTGCTGGCCGCCATGATGCCGCCGTGCTCGTACCCAGTGCGAATGATCTCCCCAACCGCGCGGTTGAAGGCGATCAGGCTCTGGAACCACGCTTGCGCATATTCCGGCGCCGGCGTCTGGTCCAGAATGCGCGACACCGCTTCGTAGTAGTCGGCCAGGCTCATGAATTGCAACTGGTTCCATTGGATCGAGGGATCGACATCCCAGTCTCCTCCGAATTCGGCCAGCGGGGTGAGCGCCGCCGGGACTTCGACCAGCGCTTGCAGGTTGGCCCGATCGATGGCAATACCCAGTTCGTCCAGTCCCTCGCAGCTCGACCAGGATGCGAACCCGGGCACCGGGTCGTCCAGTTCGCCATCGATCATGTCTACCTGGGTGGCAAACGTGTCGAAGTCGGCGCACGCCACCGTGGCGTCGAGCCGCGCCTGGGCGATCTCCTGGTCGGAGCGAAGCGACTGGTCGTAGTAATCGACGAGGATGGTGAAGATCCCGTTCAACGCTCCGTCGGCAAAGAGCGCCTGGGCAAGATCGAGCGACTCCATATTGGCGCGTTGCCAGTTCGCGGCGAACGCGGGCGCGTCGATCTTGTCCATGTTCTTGAGATGCGTTTCGATCAGCTCGACGATCTGGTTGAGTTGTTGCGGGGTGGCCGTGGCCAGGGCGCGCAGATCGCTGATGTCGACGACTGCGGCCAGCTCGTCGAAATAGCGCTGCTCTTCCGCCAGGTAGGCTTGCGACCATGCCTGCAAACCAGTGCAATCATCGGTTTGCGCCAATGCCTCTCCAGGCGCTGCGTTCCCCGGCAGGATGATCGATCCGGCAAGCATCGCCATCAGGGCGATTCCGGTCATCAGCAATCGTCTTAGCATCTGTTCGATTCCTCTCCTATGAAAACCGCTTATTTCATCGCGCCGATTCTCCCAGATCGGAGCCATTCAGGGGAAGGAGGATCACTCGACCTCTTCGCCCGCGGCCCAGGCGGCAAATCCCGGACAGATCGCCTCGGCTGCGATCGCGGCAGCGTCGCTGCGCTCCAGCAGATCGTTCATGGTGGTCGACGCCTGCATCGAGGCAAGCATCAAGCCCTGTGACGCGATGTTCGCGGTGAACTCACTCAACGCGCGGAAGATCTCGATCTGCACCATGTGCCACTCTGCCGCGAACGCGGGCGGCGTGATAGCCGCGACCGAATCGGCAAGCGAGCCGTAGAACCCGCTGAGCGCGGTCGCTTCTTCTGGAGTGAGGTCCTCGAAGAGACTCTGGGTTTCCGGGTTGCTTTGCGCTTCGAGGAGAACGGCAAGCGCCTCCGGATTGGCAATAGCCGCGGTGGTATAGCTCTCCTCGAATGCGGCTTTGTAATCGTCCAGACCAGCGCAACCGGTGTCCCCCGTAGGCGTCGTGCCGGTCACGGTCGTTGTGTTGGTCGAGCTGCCTGGACGCCCCTGCGCATCGGTGGACGCGGATGGTTGCGGCGGGGTAGCAGTGGGTGGCGCCGGAGGTGGCGGAGCGGCCGTTGCTGGTGTCTGCGTCGCCGCCGCAATGACGGGGCCGACCTGGCTGGTTGTTCCCGCGCCGGTCTGAATCGTGACGCTCAGCACCATCGCCGGATCGACCGGTTTCGATTGCTCACCGTCCGGTTGCGCTTGCACGGCGCCTTGTGAGATCGCCGTGACCACTTCCATTCCGCCGATGACTTGTCCGAAGACCGGATACTCGGCAGGGATCTGGTCGGTCAGGTCGGTCGCGGCAATGAAGAACTGGGAGCCATTCTGGTTCGGAACGGCGTTGGCCATCGCCACAGAGCCAACAGGATATTGGCCCACGGTGGGATCGGAGGGAATGTAGTAGCCGGGGTTGCCGGCGCCAGAGCCGCTCGGATCGCCGCCCTGGATGAGATATCCGGCGAAAATGCGGTGAAAATCGGTGCCGGTGTAGTAGCCGGCGAGCGCCAGGCAGATGAAGTTGTTGGTTGCGATCGGCGCGTTGACCGGGTCGAGCTGGATCAGGATAGCGCCCGCGGTGGTTTCCATCGACGCCTGATACGACTGCGCCGGATCGATGATGGTTGCCGGCGCCTGCGACCAGGTCATCTGGCCGCCGGAGACCCCGGTCAGCGCCCCTTGCGGCCAACATGCCGCGCCATCCAATCCCGACTGCGCCATCGCCGGCGCGGCGGTCACTGCGAGCCCAGGCACAACCGCCGCGAGCACGATGACGACCGCCAGCATCCTTCGCATGAAATCCGTCATCGCCGCTCACCTCCGTGTACGTGGTTCGAGGGCTTCATTCTCTCATGGACGATGCGGCAAGGAAACGGTAGCGCCAGGTGTGTGCCGAACGAGTCGTCGGATTGCTCGCGTTCTGGTCAGGATGACAGCGCTTCGGCCAGCGACTGCTTGACGACCTTCGACAGCGCATCCACCGCGGCAACGCGTTCGATCAGCGCGCGGTCCGCTCCGGGAAGCCGGGCGGCATGGGCCAGCGCCACGGTGACTGCGGCTGGATCGCGCGCTTCCAGTTCGAGCGTTCCGCCGTTGGGCGCCGTCCCGGGGGTGAGCACGCGAAAGTACCAGCCAGTGCGGCCATTATCGACCATGGCTTTGACCACGTTCGGCCGCTGGAGCACCTCGGCGAGCTTGTAACAGGGGTAGCGCGGTTGGCAGATTTGCAGCCGCACATCGCCCCAACGCCAGATATCGCCGATGCAGGCCTCGTCCTCCAGTATCCCCTTCAGACTCAGGTTTTCCCCGAACGATCCCGGGCCGTAGGGAAGCGCCGGGCTCATCTCCTCGGTCCAGCGTGGCCAATGCTCGGAGGGGTAGCCGTAGACGGCCTTTTCTGGACCGCCATGAGCCACCAGGTCGCCCTGGCCGTCACCGTCGATATTGACCTCGGAGACGGTTACGGTTTCGGTCGAAATGGGGCGCTTGCGAATCCCGCTTTCGATCATCTGGCCATGCCGTTCGCAGAGATAGCCTGGGAGCGCCACATTGACCGAGAGCAGCTCGATCACGGTCACGACGCCACCGCCGCCTGTTCGTTGATCGCCAACACATGATCGACCAGCGCATCGAGTCCGACGAAGATAGGAACGTCATGCAGGGACGGATCGTGGCGTTCGTAGCGATCGATCAGCGCCGCGCGCATCCCCGCATTCAGCGCCCCGACCACGTCAGACTTCGGCTGGTCGCCAATGTGCAGCGTGTTCGCGGGGTCGACGCCGAGCGGTTCGAATGCCGCCCGGAAGGTGTTGATATGCGGCTTTTCATAGCCGATCAACGCCGAGGTCACGATGAGATCCATGCCTTCGGCAAACTCGAGATGCCGGCAGAGAGCGGTGACATCGCTATCGGCATTGGAGATGATGGCTGTCTTGATGCCAGCCTCGCGCAAGCGGGAGGTGGCGTCCATCACATCACGGAACACGAGATACCCGCCGAAGGGAGAATCCTCGACCGCTGGCGTTTCGTATTCGGCCAGGTAGTGTTGCCGCGCTTCGCGCACCACCAGCTCATCGTGCGGGATGCCGGCGGCTTCCAGCCAGACGTTCATATATGCGAGCCGGATCCGCTCACGGTCGGCGGGTGGCCGGTCGCGAATCGGAATTGCTCCATTGACGATCGTGAAGTAGTCCTCGGCGATGAGATCGGATTGGCGCAGGGCTTCCAGATCGGACTCGATGCCGATGCGGCGAAGCGCGCGCTGCAAGCGCTCCCAGCGTTTGGGATGCAATTCGATCAACGTGTCATAAAGATCGAAGGTAACGAGCTCGATCGGGCGGTCGTTGGTAGTCGTTTGCGAGTCCATGTCGCGGATTGGTGTCCTTCCAGCGTTCAGGCGAGTTCGTCACGCAAGCGCGGCATGACATCGGTGGCCAGGCGCTTGGCCGATTCCAGTCCTTCTCCTCCCAGGGGGAAGTCGAAGAGAAACTGGCTGGTGCCGGCGGCGCGATAGGTGCGGATGAGGTCTTCGAAACTGTCGCCGTGTTCCAGCCGGTCTGCGCCGAAACTGGAAGAAACCGCGATCTCGCCGGGATCGCGGCCGATCTCCCGGCAATGCGCCTGGATCTGCGCCAGCCCTTCCCGGATGCCTTCCGGATCGTTGCCGGTATCCCAGAGATCGGCGTGACGGGCGATGACCTTGAGCATGCGTGGGCGTTTGCCACCGATGAGCACCGGCAGCTTCTGCTGCACCGGCTTGGGGGCAAAGGGCGCATCCACCAGATCGTAATGCTGGCCATGGAAGGTTGTGCGTGTTTCGGTGAAGAGCGATTCCATGATCTGGAGCGCTTCGTCGAGCATGTCCACCCGGTCGCCGGCGGACGGGAAGGGGATCCCGTATGCGCGGTGCTCTCGCTCATTCCACCCTGCGCCAATACCCAGAATCGCGCGTCCCTTGCTGATGTGGTCGACGGTCACGATCTCTTTGGCCAGCACTGACGGATGCCGGTGTGTGTTGCCGTAGACCAGCACGCCGATCCTGGCGCGGTTCGTCTCCAACGCCAGCGCAGAGAGGAGGGTGGACGTCTCGAGGCACGGACCGTCCGGATCGGCATAGAGCGCCATGAAATGGTCGAAGAGCCAGATCGAATCGAAGCCAAGCTCCTCTGCCAGCTTCCATTGGGAAACCAGCTCAGGCCAGGTGTATTGATGCTGGGCGATGACGACGCCGAAGGAAAGGGGATGCCGGAATTCGGCCATGGGCTGGGCGATCCTCGTGAAACCGTGACTCTCTGGAGACCGGAGCGAATTCCGGTCATGCAGCATCGATTCTAGTCGACGGAAAGGAACTGCTCGTGGGGCACGCGAGCCGAATATCCAAAGCGAATATGCTAAGATCACGATGGTTGCACTGGCCAGTGACAAGTGCCCCTGGGCGCTTCTGAGTTACAAGCTCAGATAGCTGGCCTCCCCTCTCTCCTTCGAGAACCTATTCCTCAGTCGGCCCGAACAAGAGAAACTCCGATTCGATGCGATCTGAAATCAGGTCGTATGAGCGGGTGTCGTTGCGCTCCCATTTTCGGTGGATTGCCCAGCAACAGTAGTCAGCTACTTGTAGGCATGGCTCGGCCGCGGCTCTCCAGAGCGCCGATCCCACTTTGAGGTCTGGCGGAGTCACCTCGCGGACGACGTAGCGCAAATGGTGGAGGTGCGCCGCCATTTGCCGTTTTGTGCCCAGGGCGGCGCAGACGACCAGTCCGTCATCTCCTGGCTGGAAAACGGCAGGAATCGCGTGTCGAAGGTGGGAATAGATGGCGAGGCGATAGAGACGATCGGGGTCGATGACCAGATGGGCATCGGTCCTGGACTTTTCGAGGATCGTGACATCGAGCCGGAATCGATGATTTCCGATAGCTTCGAAGACACGGTCTCGTACGGACTGAGCATCCTCTGTGGCGTGAAACTGATCGAAAAGATCCACTTCCTCGCGTGCAAGCGTTCGTCGGAGCTCGAGGAGATCGCTGCCAACCTCACACGCCTCTATTGCGATCGAGGTGACGGTGAAAAATCGAGTGCCCTTGGGTGCAAACACAAGGTCACCCGATTCATCCAGGAAGAGATACCGAACTGCCACCGATCTGCGACCCCCGCGCGGCGAACCAACGACCTTCGATGCGAAGCCGCGGCAGCGTAGCACGAGCGGTAAACCTGTCACGCGGCGCCAAAGTCGCTTACGATGGGTGAGCAAATGGTCGATATCCGAAGGAGAAGCACATTGGGTAGTTCCGCCACGATCGACGCAATGAACAAGGTGCGCCAGACGCGCATCTATCTCGACAAGCCTGTCTCGAAGCAGGATCTCGATACCCTGCTCGAGGTCGCGCAGTGGACCGGCAGCGCCCGCAACACCCAACCGTGGCATTTCATCGTCGTGCAGGACAAGCAGACATTGGGCAAGCTGGCGGCGCTGCGTCCCAATATCGATTGGCTGGCCAATGTGCCGGTCGCCATCGCGCTCGTCTTCGATGGGCACGACACGGTGCTGGAATCATTCGACGAAGGACGGATCTTCGAACGACTGGCCATCGGCGCGAAGCTGCTCGGGCTTGGCGCGGGCACCGCCTGGTTCCTGGGTGAAGCGGAAGAAGCCGCTGCCAAGCGCATGCTCGGTGTGCCGGCGGAACGCACCATGCATTCGATGGTCGCGCTGGGGTACGTGGACAAGGATGCCAATCAGCTTCCCGGCCGCAACTACGTCGGCCGCAAGCCACTGAGCGAGATCGTCAGCTACGAATCGATGTAGGGCGAAGGTTCAGAGCCCATAGTCCGGAGTCCGGAGTCCGGAGTTCCGGGTTCAGAGTCCAGGGGCCGGAGACGGACGTGAGCGTCTTGGGCCCAGGACTCGCTATCGACGAATTGGGAGACGTATGACGGCATCCATCGAAGAACTGCGCAAAGTCCGCCAATCGCGGCAGTTCACCGCCGAACCGGTGACCGAAGAACAATTGCAGCAGCTGCTCGAAGTTGCGCAGTGGACCGGGAGTTCCCAGAACACGCAACCATGGCACTTCATCGTGATCCGGGACAAGGATCTGCTGGCGAAGGTCGCTTCGGTCCGCGGAGAATCAATCAAGTGGGCCGCGCAGGCGCCGCTCGCGATCGCGCTGGTCATCTCGGCCAAGGGAGATATCAGCGGAGCATTCGACGAGGGTCGTGTGACCGAGCGCCTCATGATTGCTGCGCGGATGCTTGGGCTCGGCGCCGGTACTGCCTGGTTTGGCGATGCGGACCAGCAGGCCGCGGCCAAGGAACTGCTTGGTATCCCGACTGAGCTCACCGCTCGCTCGATGGTGGCCATCGGACATCCCGTCCGCGGCGCGCGGTCGAAATCCGGCGGTCGAAAGCCGCTTTCCGAACTGGTCAGCTACGACCGATTCAGCGAGTAAGCGAAGCGCGGGCCGCACTCCATGCGAATTCCCAGCAATGAGCGTAGAATCCGCGCGGCAATCCTCGAGATGCCGCCGATTCGAGTCGCCAGGGAGTGCGCATGGAGTGCCAACACGTGCAAGTCGATCGTCGCCGGTTGCTGGCGCTCGGGATGAGCGCGCTCGTAGGGTCGCTCGGTCTTCAGCGTGCCGCTGCACATGATGCAACTGCTACTCCCACTTCAGCCGGGCCGGCTGCGGGTATGGCAGACGCGACGCCTGTGGCCAGCCCAGCGGCTTCCCCGGCCGCGAGCGGGTCGACGTTTGTCTCGACGATTGTTTCGCTGAAGTTCACACCGCCCGAGATCGACATCGAGGCTGGCACCACGGTGATCTGGGAGAATCGCGATGTCGTCTCCCACACGGTCACGCACAAAGCCAAGGTGGAAGACCAGCTCTTCGCATCGCCGTATATCGAGCCGGGAAAATCCTTTTCCTTCACCTTCGACAAACCGGGCACCTATCCGGTCTTCTGCATACCGCATCCGTTCATGTCGCAGACGGTGGTGGTGACGGAGAAGAAATAGGCAAGCGTTTCCGCATGCGGAGCGAGTTCTGCGCTGGGTTGCGCGGATGCGGGTCGACGCTGATGACCACATATCCGAGCTGCTCGAAGAGCGCCCGATTGCCAGGGAGCGCTTCCCGCATGGACAGCCGAATCTCGCCTACTCCAAACCGGGGCGCTTCTGCTTCGACCGCCAGCATCAACGCGCGCGCTACTCCGCGTCGGCGCGCTTCGGGAATCACGGCCAGCCGCCCAAGGTAGAGCCAGGCGCCCTGCGGTTCGAAACGCACCGATCCGACCGGCGTCTCTCCAATCCAGGCGATTGCCGCGCCTCCACGCGCGATGGCCGCGGCCACATCCTCGTCGCTTTCCCAGAACGCGCTCGACGGCGGATCGAGCGTGTCCCTGAATTGGGCGAACCCGGCCAGCATCAACGCGCGCACCAACGGCGCATCGTCGATGCCGGCGATCTGAACGGTGACCTCGGGTTCGGCTTCGAGCACGGCGCGATTTCCTCGAGCTACCGCATGGCGAGCTCCGGCTGCCGAATGGCCGGATTGCGCGCGATCATTTCCGTGCACAACGCGAAGATCTCGTCTGAAAGCTGCGCCATTTCGCCGAACCGCGCATCGCGCATCTCGTCCGTATCGAAACGGCGCTCTACCAGGAAACGCGCCTGTCGTTGCGCGGCCCAGCGTCTTTCGGTCTCTGTGCCGTCGATCGACAGAATGTCGGTGGCTGCCAGATGGAACGGTAGCATCCAGGCCGCCGACTCGCGATGGAACCCCTCGTCGATCATGCGCTGGCAGGAATCCACCAGGTATGGCCGCAGATGCGCATGCAGCTTGTGATCGAAGGGGTGGGGTTTCTGTTTCCGCTCCAATGCCAGGTCGAAGAACCAACCGGTTTCCTCCAGCAACTCGACCGATTCGGGAAGCGACAAGCGATCGAGCCCGAAGATCGCCAGCAGACGTTCCTGCAGATCGAGCCGCCCGTACTCCGCGAGGTACTCGCGGACGGTCACGAACACCCGGCCGCCCATCTTCGGCGAGCGCAATGCCGCCACGGAGAACGCGCCCGCCAGGAAAGTGCTGCTATAGCCGAGCATGGAAAGCTCGCCCGATGGCCCCAGCAGCTCCTGTGCCAATGGACGCAATCCGAATGCCCGCTGTTGGCCCAAAACCTCATGCGCAAACCGGGCGTCCACCCATTCGCGGTCGGCGTAGCGCGGAATGACCTGGCGGCTCAAGTCGGAAAGCCAGCCGTCCGGGTCATAGATCGACGATTCCACGGTGAAGTGAAAGGCCAGTTCCGGATTCCCGAGAACCGCTTCCGGGCTCACGTACTCGCTAACTGGTTTGAGTCCTGCTTCGATCGCCAATCCGTCCACGTGCGCTTCCAGAATGTTCGAGATCGGTCCATGTTGCTGGACCATTGGGCTCTCGTTGTCGAAGACCAGATGCAGATCGATGTCCTTGGTGATTGGAAAGAGCGCGTCATCCGGCATCGCGGTGATCCCACCCACCAGATGCGCCGCGCGAAATCCGGGCCACGTTTCGGCGTTGGCGGCTACCCATTGCCGGACTGTGCCCTTGGCTTCCATTACGTTCACGATGTCCTCCATTAATGACCATGTATCTCGTTCGGCGTCCAACTGAACCGAACACGATCTCATACTAGGGAGTAGCCCATCTCCAGCGCATCGGCAATACCACGTATTTGCGCCCTCGCCGTTCTGCGTAGTGGGAAACACGCTCGGTACCGTGGCCGTGCCTGAAAAAGCGCTGAAGCGCGCGCCGTCGTGGACGGGGTCGCCGTAGAATCAGGTCATGACGCTGATTCGACCACGTGCAAAGGTGACTCCCATGCGCTCCCTCCGTCTGCTCTTCGTGCTTGGACTGGCCATTGGGCTGCTCGTTGGCTGGGGGCTCTCGCGGGGTGCGCCATCGCCCGCCACCGCGCAGGACGAATCCGTGCCTACCGATGCAATCTCGGTCGTGCAGCAGGTGGGACCGTCGGTCGTGACGGTCATCAATCAGCAGATGTTCCAGGGATTCGACTCAGTGCAGCCGGTCGGATCGGGCACCGGGTTCATCATCGACGCCGAAGGACATGTCGTCACCAATTGGCATGTCGTCGAGGGGGGACAAGAGTTCCAGGTCATCCTTTCGAATGGCGAGCGGCTTCCAGCCACGCTGGTGGGTTCGGACCGCATCAGCGATCTTGCCGTGGTCAGGATCGATGGCGAGGCGCCGACGTTCGCAACGTTTGGCAATTCGGACGAGTTGCAGGTCGGCGAAACTGTGCTGGCGATCGGTTCACCGTTGGGCACCTACACCAACACCGTCACCCAGGGAATCGTCAGCGCGCTTGGCCGCGATCTGGCCCAATCCAACTACAACAACCTGATCCAGCACGACGCAGCGATCAACCCGGGCAACTCGGGTGGACCGTTGTTCGATCTGCATGGTCACGTGGTTGGCGTCAACACGCTGGGTGTATCAGAAGAGGGGGGACAGTCGATCCAGGGACTCTTCTTCGCGCTGCCAGGCAATCAGGTGCGGGACATCGCGCAGCGGCTGATTTCCGATGGACGCGTGATCTATCCGTTCTTCGGCATCACGTATCAGACCATCAACTGGCAGATTGCCGCCCAGGCCAATCTGCCAGTCGACAACGGCGTCTACATCTCTGTTGTTTCATCGGGCGGTCCCGCGGAAGCTGCCGGTTTGCAAGTCGGCGATATCGTGATCGCCATCAATGGCGTGTCTGTGAATGAGCAGAACGCGTTCGCCGAAGTGCTCTTCATGCACCAGCCGGGAGAGACAGTGTCGGTCGATGTTCTGCGCGGAGATCAGATGATGACGGTCCAGCTCACCCTCATCGAGCGTCCGCCCGACGCCTGAGCGAGGGACTGGAGAGCCGAGCGCCTGGTCCCGAGACGCCATGCGGTGTTTCGGTTCCGTCTCAGGGCGCAGATCTCGGCGCGCAGGACCCCGTTCTGTACGTACGTGCCCGTTTTCGGGTCCAGATGGCGCTCCCGCCGCCATGCCAGCATCACTAGACTCGAACCAGTGGCAAGTTCGTCGACGCGCTGGAAAGGCTGGGCATGTTCTCTCCAAGTGAGCTCGACCATGTTGCATGGTTCCTGGTGTTGTTGATTGCAGCATGGGTGCTGGTGAACGCACTGGTCGATGTGTCGGGAGATCGTACCGAACGACGGCGCAAGCGCACGGTGGATGACCGGATAGACGGCCACCGCGACTAACTTCAACGCGTACCGAATGAACACGCCGCCGGGCCCGAGTCCGGCGGCGTTTTTCGTTCTCCCATTGATACGGAATCCGCATGGGCGCCTGGGGACGGCACACGATCGCTCGTCGCGAATCCACCGTCGAAACGCTGGGCCATTCCCCTGGCAATCACCCGGATTCCGTACGAGAGCTGGCTACTTCTGGAGGTGCGCTTCCAGGAACCAGAGGCCCTTGTCGATCCCGCGTGACACTTCGGTGAAGAGATCGGCGGTGTCCTTGTCGCCCGACTTGTCCGCCTCATCGATAGCGGCGCGGGTGCTGGCGGCGTAGTCGGCGTAGCGGGCAACGAGCGCCTTTACCGTATCCATGCCATCGGTGGCATCGACCGGAAACTCCGGAAGACGCGAATTTGCGGCCGCCATTCTGGCAGTGCCCATCGCATAGCCACCCAACTGCGTCACCCGCTCGGCGATTTCGTCGACATAGCCCTCGACCTCTTCGGCCAGTTCGTCGTAGAGCTTGTGCAGCGCAATGAATTCCGGCCCCTTGACATTCCAATGCGCCTGTTTGATCTGTGTTTGCAGGTCCGCCGTGTCGGCGAGCTGCTGATTGCAGAGATCGATCATTTCGGCTCGCGTGCCAGCGGGAATATCGATGCTTGTCTTGAAGCGGTCGGCATTCGACGTCATGAGAACCCATCCTTTCCGTGACGGTTCATGGATAGAACGATACGGAACAATGGTATCCGACACACCAGCAGAGGACAACGTTGGCAAGCGCGAGTGATTGGACTTGCGTGGTGTGAGAGAATGCGAGAAACGTTCGGAGATTGGAAGACCGGTCACCCGTCTGGCAGTGCGCATGCCGCGGGTTTCGACGGTAGATCGGCAGGGAAGCGTGCAGGCTGGACGTCGACCGATTCGGTGGAACCGGGGCGCCTCGCTCCTGATGGCAGTTGTGCTGGTGGCGATGCTGGCCTGGAGTGCGCTCCCGGCTGCGGCCGCGGCGCAGGATGCCGGTTCGCCGATCGCAGGCAGTCCAGAATCTGGCTCTCCTGATGCGGCCTCACCTGTCCCCCAACCGCCGGAAATGTTCCGTAACGACCCCGGCCGCAACGGCCGGGCGGACGGTCCGGGCCCCGGCGACTCCGGCAAGATCGAAGAGATTTGGAGCTTCGACGCTGGGGGAGATGTCGAATCGTCGCCCGCGGTGGTCGATGGCACGGTTTATTTCGGCAGTGGTGACGGCTCGGTCTACGCGGTCGATGTGCAAACGGGCGACATCGCCTGGCGCTTCCGCACCGAGGGCGAGGTGTATTCCTCCCCGGCAGTCGTCGATGGCGTCGTCTTGATCGGAAGTGAGGACGGCAATCTCTATGCGCTCGATGCGGCTACCGGCGACGAGCGTTGGCGCTTCGAATCCGGTGACATGATCGTCGCCTCTCCGGCAGTCGTCGATGGCATTGTCTATATCGCCAGCTACGACAACTCGCTCTACGCGATCGATTTCGCGACCGGCGAGCGCCGCTGGTCCTACGCCGGAAATGCGAGTTTCTACGCCTCGCCCACGTTCGCGGGAGGCGTCATCTACATCGGCGGAGTGGACGGTTCGTTCTATGCCGTCGATGCCGCGAGTGGCGCGCTGATCTGGTCCGCCTCCGGAGCTTCGGCCATCTTCTCCACCGCCGCGGTCGATAGCGGCATCGTCTACTACGGCACCATCGACGGCGTCGTCATCGCGCAGGAGACTGCCGCGGGCACTGTGCTCTGGGCCCAGAACGCGGGCGGCTTTGTGAATTCGTCTCCCGCTGTGGCGGATGGACGTGTGTTCGCCGGCAGCTCGGTGGGCCTCTATGCGTTCGATTCTGTCACCGGCACGCCGCTCTGGAGTTTCCCAATCGATCAAGGCTTCTATGCGTCACCCACTGTCGTGGACGGGATCGTTTACGCCGGTTCGAACAGCGGCGTCCTGCTGGCCCTCGATGCCGAATCTGGCGCTGAACTCTGGCGCTGGGAAGACACGGACGAAATCCTCTCATCTCCGGCGGTCGCCGAATATGGCGTCTTTTTTGGCAGCCGGGACGAAGCGCTGCACCTGCTTGGGGTACACGACGAGGTCATCATCCCGACCCCGACCGCCACATTCACTCCGAGTGTCACGTTGACGCCGAGCATCACGCCGACTCCGTCGATGACCTTCACCGCCACGGCAACGTTCACTCCGACCAACACGCCGACCAATACCCATACGCCGACGAACACGGCGACGGCAACCTATACGCCGACAGCGACGGCAACCCATACACCAACATCAACTCCGACCAACACGGCAACGGCAACGGCGACCAGTACGCCGTCCAATACACCGACGTCGACGTCGACCAATACTGCGACGAGCACGCCGACCAACACGGCAACGGCAACGGCGACCAACACGCCATCCAATACGCCAACGGCGACGCCGACGAATACGCCGACCGACACGCCGACGAATACGCCGACCGATACGCCGACGGCAACGCCGACGTCGACCCCAACTGACACTCCGACGTCGACCCCAACTGACACTCCGACGGATACGCCGACGGCAACACCGACGGATACGCCGACGCCGCTTCCCACGGAGACACCAGTCCCGACGGAAACGCCAACCTCAACACCGACGGATACACCCGTTCCGACGGCAACTCCGGTTCCGCCGACGGCAACTCCGGTTCCGCCGACGGAGACACCGGTTCCGCCGACGGAGACACCGGTTCCACCAACCGAGACTCCGACGCCGGCGCCACCTACTGCCACACCGACCGAGGAAGCCGACAGCAGTTTCGTCCAGTCGGGTGGGGAATCCGGCGCCTTCCGGGCGGCCGAATCGGCCACCCCGACCACCACCCCCCTTCCGACCGCTACCGAGGCGGCAACGCAAACGCCGGCTCCGACAGTTGCTGTGGAACCGACCACGATCGTGACCCAGGAATCGGTCGCTCAATCACCGGTCGAAATCGAGGTCGCCACCGCCGGGCCAGAAGAGGAAACCAGCGAGAGCGAGGCGGCCGAGGCAATGGCAACGGCGGACGAAGAAACATCGGACGACGAGGATGACGAGGACGATGAGGATCGCGATCGGTACGTCGATCGTGACCAGGTCGATCGATTCGAGGAGTTGCGCGATCAGGCGCTTGCCAGCGATCCGATCTACGGTCCGGTCACGGGCGATGTGGTCGAAGGCGTGGGCGTGATTCAGGGCATCTACCCGGAGATCGTCACGACCAACTCCTACTTCCGCGCGACATTCACCAATCCGGATGACATGAGCACCCCGTACGACATCGGGTTTGGGTTCCGGCATGTCGAGGGGAACAATCAGTTGCGCCTCGTCATCAGCTCAGAAGATGAATGGTTCCTCGGCATCGGCGATCAGTCGGCCTATCAGACCGGCAAGGCACATGGCTTCCAGTCTGAGCCGGGCGAGCAGAATCTGATCGAAGTCGTGGCAGATGGGGAAACCGGCTACCTGGCCATCAACGGCACTGTGGTCGCCATTCTCGATCTCTCGCCGTCGTCGAACGCCGGCGACGTGTGGGTGGCCGCTGGTCTGAACGTGCCCGATATCGTCACCGGACGAACCTCGGTCGTGACCGATTTCGAGATCTGGGCGCTTCCGTAGCGGGTCTGGAATTCGATGACAATCGCATGGAAGCGGCGGGGAACACGCTACACCGATTTCGGGACACGAAGGCAGTTCGACGGGACTTCATGCGCTCTTCAGCGAGCATCGTTCCCCGGTATACTCGCGCATGAAGTTCATAGTCGAGTTCTCGTTATTTGTTTGAAGGAAAGGTGGAAGCAATGCATCGGATGATTCGTACTGCGCTCGTGATAGCGCTCCTTGCATCGATCATCACATGGGCGGGCGGAGCGCAAGGGATCGCGGCGCAAGGTCAGGTCTACCAGGACACCATGGATTCATCCGCCACCGGGTTGCTCGGTGGTTCGCCGGACCCCGCTCGCTTTCTCTATGGATACCAGAACAGCCAGTTCATCATTCAGACCCTGGAGCAAGGATGGTCTGGCGACCTGTTGGCCTTTGCCAACGTCCCACCATTGCCGGATGTCAGCGTAAAGGTCGATTTCGCGATTGCCGGCGATCTCACCGGCAAGTACGCCTTTGTCGGTTGCCGCTTCGATGATGCGGGCACCGCGTACATGTTCGAGGTCCACCCTGACACCGGATTGGCGAACATTTGGCGATACGACCCGAGCGATGTCGTCAACATCGCCAGTGTGACCAATACCTCGGTCGTCACGGTTGGCAGCGGGAACAACACCATCGAGATTCGGTGCGAAGGGAGC
>JAWKPF010000049.1 GCA_041390825.1 Thermomicrobiales bacterium | reverse complement strand
TCCTGGATCATCGGGAGCATGCTGGGCGCTTTCATGGGCTGGCCGCGCTCGCCGAAGTTCCTCGAGTTCGTGATGCCACCGTTGCTCTCACTGAACGCGGTGCCGTTCTTCCTTCTGGGCTTGATCTTGATCTATCTGTTTGCGTTCCGGTTCCCCTGGTTCCCGACCACTGGCGGCTACTACGCCGGCACCTTCCCGGAATGGACGCCGGACTTCGCCTGGAACGTGTTGAAACACTCGGTCCTGCCCGCGCTTTCGATCATTCTGGTTTCGATCGGAGGCTGGGCGTTGACGATGCGCTCGGTCATCATAACCACGACCGGCGAAGACTACGTCACGTTCGCCGATGCCAAAGGACTCAACAACCGCACGATCTTCATGCGCTATGCGGTCCGCAACGCGCTCCTGCCGCAAGCTACCGCGCTGGCGCTCGTGCTCGGCCAGGTCATCGCCGGCACGGTGCTGGTGGAGGTGATCTTCTCCTACCCTGGTATCGGCACCACGCTCTATAACGCGATTCGCGGCTCCGATTACACCCTCATCCAGGGCATCGTTTTCTTCCTCATTCTCTCGATCGCGCTGGCGACTCTGATTCTCGATCTCATCTATCCGTTTATCGATCCGCGTATTACCTATACGAAGGCGTGATCCGTGAGTCTTGCCGTCGGGCAGCAAACTGCCCCCTCCGCCGCTCCAGTTTCCACTCCGGTCGAAGCGGGCCGCGCTTCCCGTACCTGGGGATACCTGCGGCGCAACCGCTCGCTGCTGGTGGGGCTTGGGTTGCTGGGCGCATTGGCGCTGTTCGTGATCATTGGGCACCTGACGGTGGATGTGAGCGAATCGGCGCCGATGTCCGCCGGCAGCCTGGACGAGCCGTCGCGCACGTTGCCGTTCGGGAGTGACAAGCAGGGACGCAACCTCTACGCCGTGATGGTCGAAGGCACGCCGCTCACCTTGCGGTTGGGGTTGATCGCCGGGTTCATCGGACTCTTCATCGGCGCGGTGGTCGGGTTCATCGCCGGCTATTACGGTGGATGGGTGGACGCGATTTTGCGCGTCATCATCGACGTCGGACTCACCATTCCGGCGTTGTTGATCCTCATCATCCTGGCGATGCGCTCGCAAGCCGGTATGACGGTCAACCAGATGACCTTTGCCATTTCGTGTCTGGCGTGGCTTTATCCGGCGCGTATCGTGCGCGCGCAGGTGCTCACGCTGAAAGAACGCGGCTACGTGCAGATCGCCAAGCTCTCCGGTATGACCGGGCGCGAGGTGATTTACAAGGAGTTGTTGCCGAACCTGCTGCCCTATCTGGTGGCGGGTCTGGTGGGTTCGATCTCGGCGGCGGTGCTGGCCGCCATTGGGCTGGAAATGCTCGGGCTCGGTCCGTTCGAAGCGCCAACCCTCGGCATGACGCTCTATTGGGTGAACTACAACGCCGCCATCATCAACGGCTGGTGGTGGTGGTGGGTGCCGCCGATCATCATCATCGCGGTGCTCTTCACCGGGTTGTTCCTGACCGCGGTTGGGCTCGACGAGCTGGCGAACCCGCGGTTGCGCAATCGGGTGTAGCGCGCGGTTCGCGTTCCAGCGATCATTTCATGACCAATGGCCGGGCAGTTGCGTCCGGGACCATATCTGTTTCGCGGCTGACCGATGACAGCGTCGCCGACAAAGGGCTTCCATGATCGAACGGGACGTTCTGCTTCCTGACGGACGCACCCTGCATGTCTATGACACCGGGCAGGATGGAGACAACCGGAACGTAGTGGTTTGGCATCATGGGACGCCCGGTCTTGGCTGGCCGCCGGAGCCGTTGTTCCCGGCAGCGGAGCGACTGGGCGTACGCTGGATCGGCGTCGATCGGCCGGGATACGGTGGATCGACCGTGAACGCGGGGCGGACCATCGCGTCGGTCGCGCGTGATGTCGGGCACATAGCGGACGCGCTCGGGATCGACCGGTTCGGGGTGATGGGGAGCTCGGGCGGCGGATCGTTCGCGCTCGGGTGCGCGGCGGTGCTGGGAGACCGGGTGCGGGCATGCGCCACCCTGGCGGCAGTGGCTCCGTTCGACACCGCCGAATTCGACTGGTTTGCCGGGATGATTCCCTCGGGTGTCGCTGCTCTGGGAACCGCGGCAGCAGGTCGGCCGGTGCGCGCGGCACTCGACGCCTCCGGATTCGACTATGTACTAACGTTCACGGACGACGATCTGGCGCTGTTCGACGGTCCCTGGGGTTGGCTGGGAAGCGTGGCCGGTGGGGCCAGGGATGCAGGACCATGGGGCGAAATCGACGACGATGTCTGCTATACGCATGCGTGGGAGTGCGATCCAGCCGATATCCAATGCCCCGCGCTCGTCTTCCACGGCACGGATGACACGGTGGTCCCGGCTCGTCATGGCATCTGGTTGGCGGAGCGATGCCCCACCGCCAGTCTGCGGCTCATCGACGGCGCGAGCCACTTCACGATCATGCATCAGGCAGAGCACGCGTTCGAATGGTTGCAGAGGTGATTCCGGCTGGCTACCTCTGTTGGGGGCAGCGCCACTCGAAGACCTGCACCGACGTTCCCGGACGAACCTCGATCTCCTGCGTCGGGGTGAACCCCTCGCTCACGTAGTACTGCACCAACCGCCGGTCTCCCCCGGACCAGCAATCGACGCGCAGCACCTCCACCCCATCGGAACAGGTGAGGTCCCGCGCCCGCTCGATCAGCCGGTGTCCGATTTTCTCTCCCCGGTGCGCCGGGGACGCGATCAGCAGCTTCAGATAGCGCTCCGGTTCGTCGATGACCGGCACATAGGGCATGGGATGATCGGTCACCACGCTTGCGCCGACCACTTCGCCATCGATCTCCGCAATCGTCACGACCCCGCTCCCGAGCAGCTCCCGTACGAACGCGACATGCCCGGGTTGCTCGGAGAATGGATCGCTCCCCCATTGCTCCGAGCGGCCCCGCTCCACCAGCCAGACGACGTTGGCATCGAAGAGCGCCACCACCGCGTCGGTATCGTCGCTCGACCCTGCTCTGAACTGCACCTCAGATCTCCTTCCATTCGCGCGCATGGTACTCGCCAGGTGCTGACGCGAGATCCTTCATTGCGACTGCCAAACGATGGCGAAGTTGCCTTTGCCGCGACCAACCAGGATGATTGGCGAGGCAACCATTGCGTTGTCTGCACGAATCGGAAAGCTTGCGTTCAATGCCCTATTACGGACACACCCTCTTCTTTGGAACATTGCTCGATCCCGTGGCCGACCCGCCAGAACGCGCGGTCGAATTGGCGCGGCTGAGCGAAGCGCTCGGTTTCGATCTGGTGATGCTGCGCGACGATCCCGCCGCGGGCGATCGGTTGGACGCCTGGACGGCGCTCACCTGGATCGCCGGGCAAACCGAGCGGATCTGGCTCGGAGCCATGGTCGAGCGGCTGCACCGGCGGCTGCCGACCGTGATCGGCCGGCAGATTGCGAGTCTCGATTTGCTGAGCAACGGCCGGGCTGAGCTGGCGTTTGGTCCCGCGGAGTCGCTCAACGATGTCGTGGCGCTGGGCGAAGCAGTCGATCTCGTGCGCGCCATTCTGGACGTCGCCGAGCCGGGCACCGTGGCGCTGGATGGGCGGCATTTCCCCATCATGGGCGCGCAACGCGGTCCGTTGCCGCAGCATACGATCCCAATTTGGCTGTCGGGAAGCGCGTTGCCGCTGCTGCAACTGGCAGGGCAAACCGCCGACGGCTGGATCGGCAGACCGGACGAGCTTCCCCTGGCGAACGCGGTGCTCGATGCCAGCGCGGTCGAGGCCGGACGCGATCCGAGCGAGATCAGCCGCATCGTGATAGTCACGGGTGATGAGACGCTGCTGCCGCTGGTGCTGGAACAGGGCGCGGGTATCTTCCTGCTCGATGCGAACGACCCGGCGGTCATCGAGCAGTTCGCGGCCGAGACGATCCCGGCGTTGCGCGCCGCAGTGGCCGACGCGCGGGCCGGGTTGCCTCCGGTGATCCCGCTGAAACCGGCGCGTCTGCGAGCCAAGCGGCGCGCGGGGATCGCCTATGAGGCGATTCCGGCGACGTTGCAGGCGAATGCGGTCGAACCGGGGGATGCCGGATATGCCCGGCTACGCTCGAACTACATGCGCGGCGGATCGCCAGGATTGATCTTGCAGCCGGGATCTCCAACCGAGGTGGCCGAGGCGATCGGGTTCGCGCGGGAGCACCGGGAGCTCCCCCTTTCCGTGCGCAGCCGTGGACACGGCATCAGCGGGCGTTCGACCAACGACGGCGGCCTGATCATCGACTTGCGGCGCATGAACCGGGTCGAGATTCTGGACGAAGCCACCCGGCGTATTCGGGTGGAGCCGGGAGCGCGCTGGATGGACGTGGCCGCTGCCATCGAGCCGTATGGCTGGGCGCTCAGCTCGGGCGATTACGGCGGAGTGGGTGTCGGAGGACTGGCCACCGCGGGCGGAGTCGGCTGGTTGGTGCGCGAGCACGGCCTGACGATCGATCACATGCGCAAGGCGCAGATCGTGCTGGCCGATGGCTCGATTCTCGCCGCGAGCGAAACCGAGCATCCCGAGCTCTTCTGGGCGATCCGGGGAGCCGGGGCGAACATGGGTATCGTGACCAGTTTCGAATTCGAGGTCGATCCGATCGGAGAGATCGGCTGGGCGCAACTGGTGTTCGACGCCAGCGATATCCCGGCTTTTCTGCAGCACTGGGGCAACTGGATCGAGAACGCCCCGCGCGACACGACCAGTTTCATGATCATGGGGCAGCAACGCAACGCCCGGCAGATGTATGCGCATGTGCTGGCGGTGATCGATTCGCCCGATCCGGACACCATCGTCGGCCGGTTGCAACCGCTGGCCGATGTGGCGCGGGTGTTGCAACAACGGATCGCGGTCACCAGCTATGCCGATGTGATGGCCAACGCCAGCGATCACTATCACGATGGCCAGGGCGACCCAGCGGTGCGCTCCGGCTTGCTGAACCACATCACACCCGAATTTGCCGAGGGCGCGAAGCGGCTGATCGAAGGGGGCGGAAGCTACTTCTTCCAGATTCGCTCGATGGGCGGGGCGGTGGCCGATGTGCCGCCCGACGCGACCGCCTTTCCGAACCGCTCGGCCAACTTCTCGGTGGTCGCGTTCGGTCCGAGCAGGTCGCGGTTGAACGCCTACTGGGACGAACTGAATCCGCATTTCGATGGGCTCTATCTCAGTTTCGAAACCGACACCAGCCCAGAGCGGCTCCTGGAAGCCTTCCCCGAACCAGCCCTCAGCAAACTGCGGCATTGAAAGCCACCTATGACCCGAGCAACTTGTTTCGCGATAACTTCAATGTTGGTGAGAGGCAACGGGCAACAGGCAACGCACATAGGAATGGTGAGGCAAAAGGCAACGGGCAACGGGCAACAGGCAATAGGCAATGGTGAGAGGCAAAGGCAACGGGCAAGAGGCAATGGGTGAGAGGCAGGAGGCAATGAGAGGCGAGAGTGTCGACTCGGACTCGGCGTCACCGACTCACTATTGCCTATTGCCCGTTGCCTTTTGCCTTCCTTGCCTTCCTTGCCTGTTGCCTTCCCTGCCCCCCGTTTCGAGGAACCTGATATGACCAACTACGGACACGAATTGCAGTTTGGGGTGTTCGCCACGCCGGTGGCGGAACCGGCCACGCACGCCGTGGAGCTCGCTCAGGTGGCGGAAGCGGCCGGACTCGACCTGATCACCTTTCAGGATCATCCGTACAACCCGCAATTTCTCGATACCTGGACGCTGATCAGCTATGCGGCGTCGGTGACGAGTTCGATCCGTCTGGCCGGGAATGTGCTGAATCTGCCGCTGCGCGATCCCGTGCAACTCGCGCGGGCGGCCGCGAGTCTCGACCGGTTGAGCGGCGGCCGGATCGAATTGGGAATCGGCGCGGGCGCGTTTTGGGACGGGATCGGCGCCATGGGCGGCAAGAAGCTCACGGCCGGGCAATCGATCGAGGCGCTGGAGGAAGGGATCGCGCTCATGCGCGAGATCTGGAACGCGGACGAGCCGACCTCGGTATCGACCGATGGCGCGCACTATCCAGTGAACGCAGCGCAACGAGGGCCGAAACCGGCGCACGAGATCGGTATCTGGGTGGGAGCGTACAAGCCGCGCATCCTGCGGCTCACGGGACGCCTGGCCAATGGGTGGTTGCCGAGCCTTGGCTATCTGCCCGACGGTCCCGCCAGCCTGGCCGCGATGAACGCCGAAATCGATGGCGCCGCCATCGCCGCGGGCCGGCATCCGTCCGATATTCGCCGCATGCTCAATATCAATGGGCGTTTTCTGCAACAGGAACGCGGACTCTTCCAGGGGCCGGCTGAAAGCTGGGCGCGGCAGATCGTGGAGCTAAACCGCGACTACGGGATTTCGACCTTCATCCTCGCCGCGGACGACCCTCAGACGGTCGCGCTCTTCGGCACCGTCATCGCGCCCCTGGTCCGCGAGTTCACTGGCAGCAACACCATCGCCGGCTGAGCACGAACTGTTCGTTCGGGGCCCAAGAGGGATACCCTGGAAGGTGAAACGATATCGCGACTCCACAAGAATGACGATGCACGGATTGATGCTCAGGGTCGCAGCGGAACACGACCGTTCTCGCTGGGGTCGTTTGCATGGTCCACTGGCCGCATACTGGCAACGTACAGTTGATGACAGCGGCTGGACCCGTCATTCCGAACGTGCTTCGTCGCCGCTCCATTTACCGACTGAGGATCGAGACATCGTGGCGAACAAGAAAGGCAACCAGCGCGCGCAGCGAACCGACCAGGCAATCCTGGCCGCCGCGCGAGAAATCATGGTATCTGAAGGGATGGACGCGGTTACGCATCAGCGCGTGGCCGAGGTGGCCCAGGTTGGGCGAGCTACGGTCTACCGCCGCTGGCCATCGATCGACGTCCTGATACTCGCCGTATTCGAGCGTCTACCCTTCCCATTTCTGGACGAAGACGAGTCAGGCGATTTCCGGGAGCGATTGCGCCGTAACCTCGCCTGGACGGTTTCGTTCTATTCGAGCGATGCGACGCACCCTCTGACCCTCGCATTGGCGGAACGAGCGCAACACGATGAACGGATGCGCGCTGCCCTGGACGGGCTCATTGGCCAAAAAGAGCGCAACCTGGCGGCCGCGATCAGCAGGCGTCTCCAGAGATACGTGCTTCCCTTATCGTCGAGGACCCCAAAACGCTGATATCGATCTTGCTCGGCCCACTCTATTACCGAAGCATGCTTCAGGGCGAAGAGATCACCGCAGCGTTCATCGACACGATCATCGATTCCATTTTCGTCAAGTCACCGGCCTGATCCACGGCAAGCAAAAAGGAGGGAGCGGAATTGCCCCCTCCTTTTCATGTGCAATGGATCGAATCGCTCAGGCCTGGGTCTCGTCCTGAGCCGCGCCGCGCATTCGGCGCGCGCCGAGCACCGCGGCCGCCGCTCCGACCGCTGCCAGCGGTACGACCAACGACGAGTCCTGGCTCAGGCTCGATCCCGATCCGGACGCCGGGAGGCTGGTCGTTCCCCCGGTGCCCGCCGGCTGAGCCGCCACGCCGCAATAGCCTGTGGTCGCATCGCAGTTGCCAGAGCAGCAATCCCGGCCAGCCTCATGCCTCGCCATCTGCGCGGCATTCCCCGACGCGACGCAGGTTCTGACGTTGCGTCGCAGATTTCAGAGCAGCAGTCAGCGTTTTCGAAGCACGGTTCGCCGTCGTTCAGGCACGTCATCGGCACTCCGCACATTCCGCTGTCCGGATTGCAGTATGTGGAGCAGCAGTCAGCATCCTCGAAACAGGGCTCACCGACATTCAGGCACGTGTCATTTGGGGAAAAGCAATAGCCGGTCGAGGCATCGCAGTTGCCAGAGCAGCACTGATTGCCCGCCGAACACGCCTCTCCGTCTTCCAGGCATTGTGCCGCAGCCTCGCCAAACGGCAACGTGACCGTGGCCGCGGTCAGCGCGCTTCCGGCCACAAGCCCCTTCAGCACTTGCCGGCGCGATGGGCGGCTGCCCAGGAATCTGGCCAGACTGTCGAATTTCGAATCGTTCATGGTCTCCCCTCCAATTGACTGCACTGGTCCCAATACCGTGCAGAGCGAAACTGGTGTTGCACCCAGCGGAAACGACACCACTCTGGCACCAATGGGTCCCGCCACATAGGCCTCGGCAATTGCCGTCATCAGGTGCAACACCGTGCGACACGATATCGCAAAACTGGTCATTACCGAGACATCAAATCGCAGTATTGGAATATAATGGGACGAAACGTCTCAGTATAGCGTGTAATCGAAATCAGTCTGAGGAGATTGAGTTGAAACGAATCGTTTTCGCCCTTGTCATGGTGATCGTGCTGTCGAGCGTCCCGCTTACGGCAGCGCAAGAAGCTACCCCGGATTCGAGCCCCGATTTCAGTTCCATCCAGGCTGAGCCGAACGACTGCTCATTCCTGAACCGCTTGGGTGAGGACCTGGTAACCGATGTGGTCGGCAATGTGGTCTGCGGCACGGTCGCGGTGCCGGAAAACTGGTCGATCCCCGATGGGCGCCAGATCGAGATCTCCTACGTTATTCTCGCCAGCACCAGTGAAAATCCGCAGCCCGACCCAGTGGTCTATCTCTCGGGAGGCCCGGGAGAGAGCACGCTCTCCGGTATCAGTGGCTACGCTCAGATCTTCGAGGAGTTGCGTCGCAACCGGCACATCATTCTGTTCGACCAGCGCGGAACCCACTTCTCGTCCCCGCTCCAGTGCAGCACCTTCGACTTCGATGAGTACGTCACCCAGCAACTCGGAACGCCTGCGGCCGAGGACGACAGCGACGATTCGACATTCGGTCCGCTGCCCGATGCTGAAACCCTCATGGAGCAAGCCCGAGCCGCTGTTTCTGATGGTGTGCAGCGCTGCCTGGATGACCTGAATGCGACCGGGGTCGATCTCAGCCAATACAACAGCGAGGCAAGCGCGAACGATACGATTGCCCTGTTGCAGGCGCTGGGAGTCGATGAGTTCAACCTCTATGGCATTTCCTATGGCACACGCCTGGCGCTCACCATCATGCGCGATCATCCAGACGCCGGTATCCGATCGGTGGTGCTCGATTCCACGTTCCCGCCGGAAATCAATGGATTCGAGCAATATCCGGCAGAGATCCATGAGGTTGTGCTCCAGGTCTTTGCCGCCTGTGAACGAGACGACTCCTGCAACGCGGCCTATCCCAATCTGAAAGAGCGCTTCAAGATGCTGCTGGAAGCGCTGCGCACCACTCCTGTCATCTCCTCCACGGGCGATCCGATCGGTGAAGAGGATGTGGTCGAGATCGTGAAGTTGGTCTCCAAGAATGCCGAGCTCGGGATGGTGATCCCGGTCATGATCGACCAGCTCGAACAGGGAGACACCACCGCGATCGAGGCGATGGCGTCTGGCAAACTCTTCTCAGATGACGCGGACGGCAGCGCCACCCCGGCCGCCGATGACGCAACTGACGAGACGGCCGATGATTCCTCCGACGCTGCCGACGAGTCGACCGAGTCGGCCGGCGCGCAAGAGGCCGACAACTTCATCGCGGCGCTCGGCGAAGCGCTGGCCACCGCGCCGATTTCGAATCGCTCCGATGCGCTCTTCCAGCTCGCGATGCTCGACAACGGACCCCAAACCGTGGAAGCGCTCGAGCAGTTCATCGCGAAGGCGTTCCCCGGGGATGACGAGGCGTATACCCGCGACCAGCTCACCGGAATCGTCGACAAACTGGACGACGATGGCATCGCGGCGGTGTTCGACTATGCCGCGTCGCTGAACAGTCTGGTCGACCAGCTGACCGTCGGTCTTTCGAACGAAGTCTTCAATTCGGTCGAATGCTACGAAGAAATTCCGTTCGAGGACTTCGCAGTCACCGTCCAAACCGCAAACGACCTCGAGATTCCCCAGATTGCGTACTCGGAGGTGGCCACGATCGCCCAGCAATTTGCCACCTGCGAACTGTGGACCTCAGGTGTCGCAGATCCAGTCGAAGACACGCCGGTGGCGAGCGACATTCCGACCCTTATCTTCTCGGGAACCTATGACTTCCAGACGCCTCCCACATGGAACAAGGACGCCTTCGTGGATCTTCGCAACGCGACCTTTGTGACATTTGCCGCCACCAACCACGGAGTCATCGTTGGGCAGAACGCCTGCGCCTCGGTCATCGCCGAAAGCTTCTTCGATGATCCGGACGCACTGCCAGACATCTCTTGCAGCGATCAGAGCCGGCCGGTCTGGGTTCTCCCGGATGGCTCGGTGACGCAACCGAGTTAACCTCGACTGAACCGCGTTCGCATTTGATGAATCGCATCAGCAGCTCGCCTGGATCCACCGGGCGAGCTGTCGTCTTCCACGGCGCAGTCGTTCCTCAGCTGCCTCAGGTTCCTCGCGTCATATCACCCAGGTAGCCATCGCGCATGAGCGGATTGGGGAACAATCGGAATTGGCTGCGCCGCGCCACCAGGAGATCAATCGCGGCCCGAAGGTCCGCCGACATACTGCAGCACCCCATCATCGCCTTTTTCGAGGAGATGGACGTCGAATTCACGGCCGCCGCTGCCCGGTTGTTCCAGCTTGTAAGCCAGCAGCACCCTGTCCCCATCGGTGCGCAGGTTGATCATGCCGAAGACTGCGACAGTCCGGTCTTGCAGCCGCTCGATGTCCCCGATCAACTGCTCTCGTGTGGTTGTCGATTCGGCACTTGCCGCCAGGAGCGACTTGACCACGATCTCGCTTTGCATACTGGTCAGTCGTGCGCTGTCCTGTTTCGTCGAGCGGGCGAGTTCGGTGCTGAAGATCAATGGACGGCCCCCGCGCCCATGCTTCCCGATCGCCCCCAGGGCATCGGGACGCGGGTGCGCATGCGGTTCGTTGTCGCCGCTCGAGATCACCGTCGCGACGGCATCGATCACCTGGATGAACAGGTCGGTGAAATCGGAGCTGCCATGATGGCATGACTTGGCGATGTCCGCGCCGAAAACGGCATGGGCCTGTTCGCGGATGGTTTGTCGCTCCTGCTCATTGGCGGTCTTCGGATCGATTCCCGTGTAGTGCTTCAGCAGGTAGTTCTCGGCGCGGCTGTTGAGGTCGCCACCGAGCAAGATGCGCACATCGCGGTAGCGCATGCGCAAGACGATCGAATGACCGTTCTTGGTTTCCCCTTTCGATCCAAAGTACTTCAACCGGTTTCCTTCGCGAACCGGCGCGAGGACCTCGATCGTGAGTTCCTTGTCCGATTCATACCCCGTCAGAAATGCGTCCGACGCATCGATCGTCTCGAACCGGCCAACGCGGCCACTTTCGGCCGCGGTCTTGAGCACCTTGGGATACTCCGATTTTCCGACGAAGGCGGCATCGGCCAGCCGCGCGCGCAAGTCGCGCTCATCGTCGATGACATCGGTGAGGAAGCCGTCCTCGATCGGGCCGATTCCTTTCTTGGAGCGTTCGACGATGCCGTTGTGATAGACGGAGCCGAAACGGAAATTGGGAGAGGCGAAGAGATCGGCGAATCCGCCGTAGTGATCCCCATCCGGATGTGAGATCACCGCCGATTCGATGCCGATTGTCCAATCCGGGTGGTTACGCAGATTGAACCGCCAGCGCAGGAATCGGTGCATGTTGTCGCCCTGACCGGCATCGATCAGGATGCGCTCGTCGCCGGGCGTCACGATGAAGATGCCGTCGCCTTGCCCGACATCGACCCAGTTGATCTCGAGCAGGCGCTCTTGCTGCAGTTGGCTCCGCTGGATCCAGCCGATCGAGTTGCGGCCGCGAATCTTCACCCAGTCGCCCGATTCCTCACCGAGCAACGTGACATGATCGCCCCAGAGGAGCTGCTGCTTCCGTTTTCCCCTGGCGGGTGGAGGTGCATCGAGGAGAAAGGGCGCCGGATAGCCGGCAAAGAACTGTGGCTGCGGCATCGGGGCCTCCTGTCGACAATTTCGACAAGACGAGGAGCGCTCCGCATGATGAGATGCGTCCTCTCTTGTATAGCAGATCGAAACAAGCGGACCGTATGCAATCCCTTCTTTCGCAGGGTGTTCCGTCGAGCCAACGTCAGCTAGCTTTGATGGCAACAATGGGGTGCGGTGGATTTTCGTCGCCGGCTGGCGCAAGGCACGTTCATCGATGGACAAACAGAGATTCGACGCGTGGACCCGAGGGCTTGCAGCCGCGCAGAATCGGCGTGCGGTGCTCAAGGGACTTCTGGGGATCGGTGGCCTGACGGCCGTGGGCGGGATCGCGCGGCGAGATGTCGAGGCCGCGCGGCGCGGGTCGACCACTCCGGCCACGGCCACCCCGGCGCCCACACTGCCACCCGCGCCAACAGAACCGATGGTTCCGCCCACCGAGACTCCGGGATGCGCCGGCCAGCTCTGCAGCGACGGGTGCTGCGACGGACAATGCACCACCACAGGCGCTTGTTGCCCGGTGGGAGACACCGTCTGCGGTTCTGATCTCGATACCGGCTGGACCGTTTGGAGTTGCCAGATCGGCCGGAGCGGCTGATCGCGTTCATTCCTGGATGCGTACAGCACGTCGGTGAGCCATTCCTCGACAACAAGAAAAGGAGACCGTGACATACGCCACGGTCTCCACACGCGATCGCTTCAGATTAGGCCGAGAGCGGCTTGGAGACGGTCACGAGTGTCAACGGCTGTTCGGTGCTGCCTGGTTTGCCGATTACAACGAAGACGTATGAGGTGTTCGCCTCGATAGTCACGCCGTCCTGCTGCAGCGCAACCGTATCGGTCCCGGTCGCCGTAGCGCGAAGATCGTACGAGCCCGGATCGGCAGTTCCGCCGCCGGTGCTAAAGCCGTACTGTAGATTGGTAATCAACGGCACGAGGTTGCCAATCGAGAACTGCTGGCCCGACGGCGTTGCGTAGACATCCAACGCCGGAGACTGGGAGGAGGCATTCACGCCAATCGTGCGCGCGGTCGCTCCCACAGTATGGCTGGTGTCGAGCACCACCGGGATGATCACAAAGTCTGAAATCACGATCACATAGCTCTTGCCCGCCTCAGTCGGCACAAGCGTGTTGTAGAGCCAGCGGTCGATCCCCCAGGAAACATTCTGCTTGACGAGAATTGCAGTCGCCGGGGCGGTTCCGGTGAACTCCGCGGAGGTGTCACCATACGCAAGGCCTTCGACTACGCGCTGATCTTTGTCATCGCCGTTGATGTAGACATCCACTGCATCGAGCGATGTCATGGCATTCACGAACGTGATTGTCACCGGGAAGTCGGCTGACGCCTCCGGTGTGGAATCCTGCGCAACGACTCCGCTGCCTACGATGCCCATCGCCAGCATGAGCGCAAGCAGTGCTCCCGCAGCGCCGCGCCCAACTCTCGAGATTCGCATGGAATTCGATCCTCCTTCGATCGACGAACTAACCAACTCGGTCACACAGCAACCTGCATGACCGTTTGGCACCCAATGATCCGTTCATCGATCTCGAAATGGAATTCTCCGAAAGTTGTACTTGAGGGCATCACTGACGAAGTTGCAGTTCTTGCATGCAGCCAATCTAATCGGCCGCAGACGCCATCGCCCCCTGGGCGACTTCCAGCACCTCATCCAGACCGCGTTCGCCGAGAGTGGGATTCTCCTTATAGAGGAAGCAGGAGACCGCGCGGCCCTCGTCGGTGCGGAAAAGCGGTGGCGCCTGCTGGCGGCAGATATCCATCACATGCGGGCAGCGATTGGCGAACTTGCAGCCCTGCGACGGCACTGCGGCGACCGACTGCGTCTCATCCTCCAGCTTTTCTTTCTTCCAGGTCTGGGAAAGATCGATCACCGGGATCGATTCGATCAACAACTGGGTATACGGGTGCAGCGGTTTGCGTACGACCAAATCGACATCGCCCACTTCGGCCACGTCGCCACGATAGAGGACGAGGATGTTCGTGCTGATCTGGTAGGCCGTGGTGAGATCGTGGGTGATGTAGAGCATGCTGATGCCGAAGTCGTCGTGCAGTTTGCGCAGGCTCTCCAGAATGGTGGCGCGCAGGGACGCATCGACCATGGAAACTGGCTCGTCGGCGATGATGAGCCGTGGACGGATGAGCAGCGCGCGGGCCACCATGATGCGTTGCCGCTGACCGCCGGAGAGTTGATGCGGATGCCGGCCGAGGGTGTCGTCCGGCCGCAAGCCGACCGCGCTGAGCGCTTCTTCCATGAGGATTTGCGCCTGGGCCGGGTTCTTGGCGAGCTTGAACTTGTCGATCGGCACTTTGAGCACGTGATCGACCTTGTAGAAGGGGTTATAGACCTCGTAGGGGTCCTGCATGATGGTCTGCACATCGCGCAGGAACTGGAGCCGGGCATCTTTGGAAAGCTGGCGAATGTCGGTTCCGCGGTAGAGCACCTCGCCGCTGGTGGGTGAGGTGAGGCCGAGCAGCAGGCGCACCAATGTGGTCTTGCCGGAACCCGATTCCCCCACGACCGCGGTGATGGTGGGCGGGGATTCGTGGACGGTCATGGTGAAGTCGTTGAGCGCGACGGTGCCCTGCTTCTGCTTGCCGGTGATGGTCTTTCCGCCGAAGATCTTGCTGGCGTGGCGAATCTCCAGGAGCGCGGTCATCGGGGATCTCCGGTGTAGAGATGGCACGCGACCAATCGGTTCGGCCGCACTTCCTGCAACAGCGGGTTCTCTGCCTCACAACGGTCGAAGGCATGCGGACATCGCGGCCGAAATGGGCACCCCGGCGGCCGGTCGAGCAACGAGGGGGGCAATCCGGGAATCCCCTTGAGCGTGCCTTTATGGTCGATCGAGGGGAGACTGTTGATCAACAACTGGCTGTAGGGATGCAGCGGATCGCTGAAGAGATCGGCCGATTGGGACATCTCGGCGAACTCGCCGGCGTACATGATGCCCACCCGGTCGGCCACCTGCGCCATCAAGCCCATATCGTGCCCGATGAGGAGAATGGACGCGCCGAGATCTTCCTGCACTTTGAGCAGGGTATCCATCACCTGACGCTGGACCACCACATCGAGCGCGCTGGTCGGCTCGTCGGCAATGATGAGCTTGGGGCGCAGGCTGATGGCAATCGCGATGCAGACACGTTGCTTCATGCCACCGCTGAGCTCGTGCGGATACATGTTGGCCACATCTTTGCGCAACCCAACACTGTCCAGCAGCTCGTAGACACGAGCATCCATCTGCTTGTCGGTCAGGCCAATGCCGTGGTCCTTCATCCCGTCGATGATCTGCGGCTTGATCTTGACCACCGGGTTGAGCGAGTTCATGGCGCCCTGCGCCACGAGCGCGACCTGGTTGAGCCGCATGCCGCGCATCTGTTCGTCGTCCAGGCGGAGGAGATCGACACCGTCCAGGATGACTTCGCCGGCTTCGATGCGGCCGGGCGGTTTGATCATGCGCAGGAGCGCGAGGGCGATGGTGGATTTGCCGGAGCCGGATTCGCCCACCAGGCCGAGCCGCTCGTGCGCGCGAATATCGAAGCTGACGTTTTCGACCGCTTTTACCGGTCCACGCGACGTGTGGTAGTAGACCGAAAGCCCATTGACGGTCAGCACCGGGGCGGTATCGATCCGCCTGGTGGTCTGAATCTCGTCGACCGTGTTCACCATCGTTGGTGTCCTCTTGGATTCCTGCCAATCGCGCGCGGATCGGCGAGTGAGTTTCTTACCTGGCCGTCGCGGCCGGACATTGGTGACGGGAGGAATCATAGCGGATGGTCGGGGGTTCAGGGTCCGGGGTCCGGGGTCCGGAGTCCAGAGTCCAGAGTCCAGAGTCCGGAGTCCGGAGTCCGGAGTCCGGAGACGATCGGAGCAGGTGGCTGTGCCATCTCGGGTCAAGCGCCCACTGCGCGCTGCTCGCCCCATGCCGCGTGCGTCTCCGAGCTTGGTATCATCCCGAGGCACTTGACTCGATAGGGCACGGAGGCCCTTCACAACGACCAACGCAATCGTCTCAGGACCCCGGACCCTGGACTCCGGACCCAAGAGGGCACAGAGGCCCTTCACTACGACCAACGCAATCGTCTCAGGACCCCGGACCCCGGACTCCGGACCCAGGAGGGCACAGAGGCCCTTCACTACGATCTGGAGAATCCTATGCCTCGTCCCCTCGAAGTTGGCGTGTTGCTCCCGGATACCGAGAATCAGATGGACGGCGCGTCGGCCGGGTGGGCCGATCTGGCGGCGATGACGCGCACTGCGGAGGCGGTCGGGTTCGATTCGGTCTGGGTGACGGACCACATGCTTCACCGGGCGGACAAGCCGCTCGACACTCCCGTCGTTATCGGGGGCGACCTGCGCGAGCTGGAAGGGCCGTGGGAATGCTGGTCGCTCCTTTCGGCGATAGCGGCGATCACGGAGCGAGTGGAGATCGGAACGCTGGTGATCTGCAACTCGTTCCGTAATCCGGCCCTCCTGGCCAAGATGGCCGATACGGTGGAAGAGATCAGCGGCGGACGGTTGATCCTGGGGCTCGGTGCGGGCTGGAACGAGCCGGAGTACCGCGCGTTCGGCTTTCCCTTCGACCACCGGGTCGACCGGTTCGAGGAAGGTGTGCAGATCACGACCGAGCTGCTGCGCACGAGCCATTGCGATTTCGACGGGCGCTGGTACAAGGTCGAGGACTGCGAGCTGCGTCCACGCGGACCGCGCCCGGAGGGACCGCCGATCGTCATCGGCACTGCTGGGGAACGCATGCTCGGCCTGACCGCCAAGTTCGCCGACGGGTGGAACACCTGGTTCTCGCAAACGAACAACGATCTGGAGCAGCTGAAAGCGTTACTGCGCCGAGTGGATGCCGCGTGCGAAGCGCAAGGCCGCGATCCGAAGTCGCTTTCCCGCTCATCGGCGGTCAAGGTGGAAATCGGGCCGCATACGCCATCGACCATGTCGGTGCCCGCCCTCACCGGCGGACCGGAAGCGCTCGCCGACCAGCTTCGCGACTATGCAGCCGCCGGTCTCGACCATGTGCAACTCTGGATCGAACCGAACACGGTCGCGGGGTATCAGGCGTTTGGACAGGTTCTCGAACTGCTGGATCAGGGGTAGCGTTTACGCTCTGTGTGACGAGGGAAGCACGGTGAGAAACTCGGCCACCGTCAATATGCTGGGACGTATGATGACGTTTCGTATGTCAAGAAGATCTCGATCCCCGGTCACGAGATAGTCGGCATCCCCGAGCACGGCCGCAGTCAGCACGAAGTCATCCTTGGGATCGCGAAGTGCCGCCGGAATAGGATGCGTCTGTCGGGAAAGGATCACCGCCACACTCTGCAAAACACGGATGAGATCGTCGACATCTCGTTGGGTGACGCGGTCTCTGAGATACGCTTTTTGTTCACGCAACCCACGCAACTCATCGAGCACTTCCTCCGGCAGGAGCAGGATGTATTCCTCCAGAATCGCTGCGTCGATGAGGCGGGATACTGCTGAGAAGGGTCGGCTACCTATCAGGAGCCTACTGACGTAGACATTTGTATCGACGAGAACGCGCATCCTTACGAAAACTGCTCGAAGCGATGGCGCGCCTTCTCGACCACTGCATCCATGACCGCGTCGCTGAGTTCCTGGACCATCTGATCCGCTTCATCTGGTGTCATGCCTTGCTGCTGTTCTGCAAGGCGCGCCGTCAACTGCCGCATCTCATCGAGCAATTGCTCCTGCCGCTGCCGCTTTTTTGCGTCCCGGAGGAGTCGCAGATCGTCGATCGAGATGATTGCCGCAGCGGGTGCCCCGCGCTGCTCGATGACGCGGATCTCGCCGCCACTCCGAACCTCGCGCAGAACTGCTCCCAGGCTGTTTTTCAGTTCGCTGGCGCTGATCGTCTTTTCCATGGGGCCTGATCCAATTCCGAATCGTACGGGTTATTGGACAATAGAATACGCGATTCATTGGACAACCAGGATCGCTTCTGACCATCCAGCGCTGGATCGATCCGATCACAGTCGCGGGGTACGAAGCCTTTGGGCGGGTGCTGGAGCGGATGGAACATGCGGACCGTCCCCCAACTACATGAGCTTGGCATCCATGAGCTCAAGAAACGCGCGCGGAGTCACGATCTGCGGGCGATCGAGTTGGTCGCGAATATCGAGCAGGTCTCGATCTCCAGAAACCAGGTAGTCGGCATTTGCCCGGTGCGCCACTTCCAGAAGGTAATCGTCTTTTTGATCTCGCAGGATCGGGGGAGCAATGACGTCTGGATGGTCAGGAAGCGGAATCGAGACCGCTTCGACGAGGGCAATGAGTTCTTCGAGGTCCGCATCTGAGATGCGCTTTCGCAGCTCGGGCTTCCCTGTAACCGAGGTACGGATTTCTGAGATCAGTCGCTCGGACCTGACCAATTGATACCTGCCGGATCCGATCGATTCGAAAACGCGAGCGATGGCGCCGAAACGATCGTCGGGCGAGAGAAGGTAGCTGATAAAGATGTTGGCATCGATGACGACACGAAGCAGCACCGACTACTCCGCGTACCGCACAGTGCCCTTCTCGAAAAGAGCGTCAACGGCATCTCGTACGATTTCATCCGCGATCTGATCTGCCTGCTCTTCGGTAAGATCTTGATTCTTTGTTCGCACCCGCGAGCGGAGCGCCTGCGCGCGCTCGAGCCACTGCCTCCGACGTTCGAGCTCCTCCAATTCAGCCAGCCGCTCGAGCTGCTGCACCGGTACGATGGCAACGCTTGGCCGCCCATGGTTCTCGACGACCACCGGCTCACCATCATCGATGACCTGCTGGGTCACTGCCCCGAAATTGACTTTGGCTTCGGTTGCGGAAATCGTGCGCACCATCGGAGCGCTCCTGTTCTCAGTCGATCACTATTTTGATCAAAAGTTTAATCGATTTCGGATACGAGAACGCCCCCGGCAGATCGTTTCCGATCCACCGGAGGCGCAACCCCCGCAAGAAATGTGATTAGGCTGTCGTAGTTTCGGTGGGCGGCGCTCCCGGGCCGCCGTCCGGTGGGGTACCACCTGGACCGCCTTGACCGCCATCCGGCGGCGGTCCGCCCGGGCCGCCCCCCTGGCCACCACCTCCCGGCCCTCCGCCGCCCATGCCTTCCTGGGAAACATTGTCCGGGTCGACGCTGATGGTGATGGTGCCGACGAAGCCGTCGGTCAGCCAGTCATCCGAGACGGGCTGCAGGTCGAGGAAGAAGCCGGGTTCATCGTCATGATCGCCAAGGATGTCGTCCTCGTCGTTGGTTGTGCGTTGCTCGTCCGGGCGGCCGGCGTAGGGCTCGAGCAGGAAAACCTGTTCGGAGATGGCATCGTCGAAGAAGAGCTGACCGGTGTGAATGGTTTCGCCGCCCTCATAGGTCTTGCCGGCCTCGCCTTCTTCCACGACCTTCATATGGATATGAATGGTGCGACCCAAGTACCAACCGGGATAGATGGTCTGGAACTCGGCGACCCCTGTCTCGTCGGTGAGCTGGATGCCGCGCAGGAATCGGAGATCGGCTGCCTCTTCGATAACAGCCTGATCGGCATCCGGGCCCGGATTGTTGCCTTCGACGCCGGAGTAGTAGCCATGGGAGTCGCAGTGCCAAATATCGACAGCGGCGTTGGTGAGCGGTTGGCAGGTGGTGGCATTGTTGACCAGGATCTTCAATCGAAGCGGCGCGCCCGGGCGGCCATCGGTGATGTCCTTCCGAATCAGGTCTCCGTCGAGAAAGTAGGGACCTTCCGTGAGTTCCGGGGTGAGCACGCACGCATTGGCCGCCGTGCTGGCCGCGCCCGAGGCCGGAGTGGAGGCGCTGTCCTGGGCCAGTACACCGAGTTTGTTGATACCAACGCCCGTGGCCGCGGCAGCCCCCGCCGCCAGCACGGTGCGCCGGCTTGCCAGCACATCCTGGGCGGAGAAACTCCGCTCCTGCGCGCTGACCGTATTGTCCGATTGGTTCATCCAAAGATCCTCCAGTAAACAGACGGGTTCGATCACCCTCATGCAGCAACGATAGGAGTGGCGGTCTTGAGTTTTCGGGGAGCAGGCTGGGAATTTGCTCAAGATGCTGAACGGATGCTGAACGACGGAACTCGCCGACCGCGGCAATACTTTCTATACTTCGCGATCGTTCTCGACGGTCGATCGTTCTCGAATCGATTGGCCCTTGCGTCTCGGCAGGTCTCCTGATGTTCGCGTTTCCCCCGGGATCTCCACTCCGCAGCCGGTTCGCGCTCGCGCTTGCCGGCGTGATCGGTCTCTTTTCCCTTTTTGCGCTGCTGGCCGAAGAGGTGGTGATGGATCGCCGCTACTGGCTCGACCGCACGACCAGTCTGGAGCTCCGGCAGTTCGCCACCTCGGACCGCACCGAAGCGGTGCGCGCCATTACCGAACTGGGGGCAAGCTGGTGCGCGGCCATTGTCTGCGGCAGCATCCTGCTTTGGCTCGTCTGGCACCGCCGCTTCAGCACGGCCGTTGCCATCGGCGGCATTTTCGTGCTGGCCAAGGCACTCGAAACCGGACTGAAGCTGACGTTCGAGCGAGCGCGGCCATCTGTGGTGCCTCATCTGCAGGATGCTGGTGGCTACAGCTTTCCGAGCGGTCACACGATGACCGCGGTGATCACCTATGGCCTGCTGGCGGCCGTGCTGGTGTCACAGCTGCGTGGCCGGGCGCGCTACGTTCCGCCGGTCATGGCAGCGCTCATCGTGGCGGCCGTGGGGTTCAGTCGGGTCTATCTGGGTGTGCATTATCTGACCGATGTGCTGGCGGGAACGCTCGTGGCTGGCGCGTGTCTGATTCTGGCGATCACGGCGCTGCACACGCTCGATCGGCAACCGGTTCCTGCGAATCACCCCCTACGCTAACGACGAGGGCCGCGACAAACCAGGTTGCTCTGAGACCAGGCGCAAGCTCGAGGTCATTCCTTTTTGCGCGCGTTGCCGGTATGATCGATACCAAGAGATGGCAACCGCAGACGCAGCACAACGTCCTTCCAGCGCAGTGGGGAGTCAGTACGATCCTGACGCCTACGATATTTGCCGTCCCACGATACCGATCCCCGAGAACGAGACCGATTCCGAAAAGATCGATCGGATGCAGCGCGAGTTCGAGGCTCTGCGCGATTGCGTCAACGCCGAACTGAAGGTTCGGCCAGAAACGTCGTTGCTGGGTCTCATTCTGCTCAAGGTCGTGCTGCCCTTTGCGGCGATCGCCGCCGGGTTCACCGCCATCTATGCCGGCGCTCTGCGCGCGGGCAACGCCGACAAAGGGCACACCGAGCTCTTCTTCGGCATCGGGTACGCCATTCTCGTCGCCGGAGCCGTCATGCTGCTGCGTTCGCTGCGCAAGCCTGGGTCGGGTGGCCATGGCGACTCGATCAGCACATCGATGCGAAATGCGCTGAAGTTGACCGTTCCCCCAAGCAAGGAAAAGCTCACCCGCAACAAATTGGTCAACAACTGGATCTTCTTCTGGTTGACATGGGGATTGATCATCGGTCTCCCGGTGATCTTTTTCCTCTTCCGGAGCGACGCGCTGGACCGGGCGGGATTACATCTGACCTTCGACACCGCCAATGTCTGCGCTCCCACAGCCGACGGGTTCAATCCCTATGAAGGCAGCGATGTCTGCGACAACCGCGGATACACCTATGTCGATTCAAAGGACGTGGCGACCTCGACTACAACCGGGGTCGGATCCGACGAGGGTGTCGAATCGCTGCAGGTGGCGCCCTCGCGAACGGCGGAAGAGTTCAACACCGCTGAAGTGCGGATGGATGTGACCACCACCCTGGTGCTCTATTTCCTTATCCTCATCGTCGGGATTCTGGTCAACATGGTGCGCTGGTGGCGAAAAGACAAGCAACGCCTCGCTGCCCAGGACGCCCCCGCCTAGAGAGAACTGCGCTCCGTGTTTCATTGCCATTTCATCCGATTGCGCTACCGTTGGCGTATGCGTGAATGGGATGCAAACGATGCGTGTGCTCGTCGTCGAGGACGAATCACGACTTGCCGAATTGCTGCGGCAGGGTCTGTGCGAAGAAGGATTCGCGGTCGATACGGCCGAATGCGCGGAAGAAGCGCTCGACTGGATCGCCTCTACCCCGTATGACCTGCTGCTGCTCGATGTGATGCTGCCCGGCATGAGCGGCATCGAACTCTGCCGGCAGCTCCGCACCCGCGGGAATGCGACGCCCATCCTCATGCTGACCGCCCGGGATGCCGTACCCGACCGGGTGGCCGGACTCGACGCCGGCGCAGACGACTACCTGGTGAAACCGTTCGCGTTCGCCGAACTGCTGGCACGCCTGCGCGCCCTGACTCGCCGCCCACCAACCGGGGCCGATCCTGTGCTGACGGCCGGCGACTACCGGCTCGATCCCGCCACGCGGCAGGTCTGGCACGCCGATCAACCGGTCGAGCTCGGTCAGAAAGAGTTCCGCATCCTCGAATACCTGATGCGAAACCCAAATCGTGTGCTGACGCGCGCCATGATCGCGGACAATATCTGGGACTACGACAGCGCGCCGACGACCAACGCCATCGATGTCCATATCCGCTCGTTGCGCGCCAAGCTCCACGACGAGTATCCCCATGGCCGCATCGAAACCGTGCGCGGCGCCGGCTATCGGCTGCGCGGCAACCCGTGAACCGCCGGCTGCCAATTCGCTGGCGGTTGACCCTCTGGTACACCGTGCTGAGCGCAATCGGACTGTTGTTGCTTGGGACTGCACTCTCTGTCGGTTTGCGGTCGGCCCTCTTCGAGAGTTTCGAAGAACAGGTCCGCAACGAAACGGCGTTTGCGCTCAACGCGGTTTCTCACGCGGACGGACAGCTGCGAATTGCGCCAGATGGCATCGCTCAGCTCGAGAATGACGACCACTTCGTGCGGTTGATCGATCCCACCGGCCAGATCGTGTATCAGTCAGTCACGGCGCTCGACGACATACCGCTCGATCGAACGAGCTATCGCAAGGCGTTGTCCGGAGGGAGCGCCTATGACGTTCGCCGGGGCACGGGAGACGCGATCGGTATCGTGAGTCAGCCGGTTGCGCGCTCCGGCGAGATCGTCGGAGTGCTGCAAGTAGGTTCCAGCCGAGGCGATACCGAGGAAGTGCTTCACACGATTCTGCTGGCGTTCCTGATCGCCGGGCCGGTGGTGCTGCTGCTGGCGGCGGGTGGCGGCTACTTCATGGCCGGCCGAGCACTGGCGCCGGTACGCCAAATCACCCAACTCGCCGCGACGGTCGATCCGTCCGACCTGGACGCTCGGCTCGCGCTCGATCTACCCGACGACGAACTTGGCCGGTTGGCGCAAACCTTCGACGCCATGCTGGCGCGTATCGAGCGTGGCTTCGAGCAGCAACGGCAGTTCACCGCCGACGCTGCCCACGAACTGCGCACCC
>JAWKPF010000048.1 GCA_041390825.1 Thermomicrobiales bacterium | reverse complement strand
TTCTGGGGCTATGCCATGATCGCCCCGGTGTTTCTTGGGTTCGCCGTCTTCTTCCTGATCGCGCTCGGCGCTTCGCTCTATCTCAGCTTGACCCGCTGGGACATGCTCTCCTCCCCGGTCTACGTCGGTCTCCAGAACTACCGCACCGTCCTGCACGACCCGGAATTCCGCACCGCGCTGTTCAACACCGTTGCGATCACCATTCCGCATATCGTGCTGCGGCTCATCTGCGCGCTCGCTCTGGCGCTGGCGCTGAACATGAACATCCGCTACCGCGCCTTCTACCGCGTCCTCTTCTTCCTGCCGGTCTTGACCATGCCGGTCGCTATCGGCACCATCTGGAAATGGCTCTACGATCCCGCCTTCGGGCCGATCAACAGCTTTCTGCGCCGTATTGGCGTCACCGGGCCGGAATGGCTCTCCCAACCCCGTTGGGCCGTCGCGGCAATCGTGATCGTGCTGCTCTGGAGCGGGGTCGGCTACGACATGATCATCTATCTCGCCGGACTGCAGGCGATTCCGCGCGACTACTACGAAGCCGCATCGCTCGACGGCGCCGGCTCCTGGCAACGCTTCCGCGATGTCACCCTGCCGCTCCTGACCCCGACCATCTTTTTCCTGTCGGTCATTGGGGTGATCTACTCGCTGCAGGTCTTCGACCTGGTCTACGTGATGACCCGTATCGACCAGACCAATACGCTGCCCACCGTCGTCTACTACATCTATGAGGAAGGCTTCCGCAACTTCCGCATGGGCTATGCCATCACCGTCGCCTGGGTGTTGCTGGTGATGATTCTCGTCTTCACCATCATCCAGTTCCGGCTGCAACGCAAATGGGTGCACTACGCATGAGCGCGCCAAAGGGATTCCGCTGGTCTCGGCTGCTCCTGCACGTCGTCTTGCTGACGGTGGGGATTCTCTTCATGCTCCCCTTCGTCTGGTCGATCTCCACCTCGCTCAAACCAATGAGCGATCTTTTCCAGGTGAAACCGAGCCTGATCCCGAGCGAAATCCGCTGGCAGAACTACCAGGATGTTTTCGACTCGGTCCCCTTCCTGCGCTTCTATTTCAACTCGATCGTAGTCACCATCGCGCGCACCTTTGGACAGGTAGCGCTCGCGGCAGTGGCGGCCTTCGCCTTCGCGCAGTTGCGCTTCCCGGGACGGGACTTGCTCTTTTTCATCTTGCTGGCTGGCCTGATGGTGCCCGATCAGGTGCTGATCGTGCCGCGCTTTGTCATCATGCGCGAGTTCGGCTGGCTCGACACCTACCAGGGACTCATCATTCCCCTGATCTTCAGCTCGTTCGGCGTCTTCATGATCCGCCAGTACATGCTCGGCATCCCGCGCGACTTCTTCGAAGCCGCCACGCTGGAAGGCGCCAATCCCTTCCAGGTCTTCAAGGACATCTACCTGCCCCTGGCCCAACCCGCCCTGGCAGCCTTCGCCTTTCTGTCGCTGCTGGCTTCCTGGAACGAATTCCTCTGGGCGCTCACCGTCACCAGCTCGACCGATATGCGCGTCCTCCCGGTCGGCATCGCGCTCTTCCAGGGACAGTTCTTCACCAATACCGCCGTCCTGCTCGCCGCCGCCAACATGGCCACCTTCCCGTTGCTGATCGCCTTCCTCTTCTTCCAGAAACGCCTCGTCGAAGGCGTCGCCCTCAGCGGACTCAAGTAACTGGCAACTGGCAACTGGCAGCGAGATTGTCGATCGGAACGACGCTCGTGCCCGACCCTGTCATTCTGAGCGCAGCGAAGAATCTCCCCCGTCGGCGTGACACAACGGCCCGTTGCCCGCTCCGGAAACCCAACGTCGAAGCCATGGGCTCATACAGAATCCGGGTGATTGCCAAGGGGTTTCGAACGATTGCCGAATCACGTGCCTGCCCTGCGAATGCCGTCATCCCGACCGAAGCGAAGCGAATGGAGGGATCTCCTCGCCGCAGCGAGGGCAACAAGGTTGCGCTTCTTCGAGATGGAAGGCTCTTCTTTGAAGAACCGCTCTGGCGTTCCTCGGAATGACGTCCACGGCTGAGGACGTTCCTGCCACTCAGCCCCGATTCTGCCTGCTGCGTGCTGCCTGCCGCCTGCCGCGTGCTGCCTGCCGCTCGCTACACCACCCACAATCGTTCGCGCTCGAACACCCGCAAACACGCGAGTTGCGCGTCGTTCTCGACGGCTTGCGGGCATACGGCGCGAATCTCCCCGATCGCCTCGTCCGTGGTCGCGCCCTGGCGGATCAACCACGCGGCCAACACCGTGCCGGTGCGTCCCTGACCCGCCAGGCAATGCACCACGACCGCACGGTTCTCTCCATGCGCCAGATCGATCGCGTCCAGCGCATCGAAGAGCTGCGCCGGGCTTGGCGCCGTCATGTCCACGATGGGAATGTGGGTATACGACATGCCCAGTTCCTGAACGGCGTAGATGTCCAGCGCAGTCTCCGTGAGCGATACGATCGCCCCGATGCCGCGCGCCTGCAGCTCGTCCAGATCGGTCGCCAACCGGTCGCCCCGGAGCCCGCCGGGACGGCTACTCCCCGCCAGCATCGACTCCCGAATCCAGTAGAAACGTTCCAACAGCGGTCTCTCCTTGTCAGGTACGACCTTACTGCGCTGCACGCCCGGCAGGAGCTCGCCATCCGGCCGACCGCCGCTCCCCCGTTTGGGCAGGTCAGCGCGCCCGCCGGTTCCATTCCCGCAAGAGCAGATACAGCGGAAGTCCCACCGACGCACCCAGCAACGCGCCGAGCCCTACCCCCAGCCGCTGCCGGCCAGAAAGCTCCCGATCGACCACCGCCAGCACCAGCAGTGTGACAACCGCCATCACCACATCGAGCGCGAAAAACGACGACACCGGATTGGCGAACAGCTCGTCGATGAACAACCGCGCATCGAGTCCGTGATCGACCAGCCACGGCAGAATCTGGAGCAACGGAATCACCGTCCCAAGCGCCAGCAGGACGGCAAACATCCAGACGTTCTTCCCAACTGTTGTATTCGTAGCGGAAATGGCCATTCACCTCGGTCGACTTCGCCCAAGGAACGTCGCGTGGGTCCCGTTCACCGAACGGTGGACGGATCCGATCGTCCCAAGCTAAACCGGCAACGCCTCGCAATCGATGCGCGTGTACCGGCACGTTCCAGCATCACAGTAGCCAGGAGTCGCATAACACCTGGGATCGGGCGGCGCGTCGCACACAATGGGCTCACACGCTCCTGAATCGCCACAGACCATACACTCCCCGCACTCCTTCATCGTGAACACGCAGGTGCCTGAAATGGAGCTGCATGTTCCACTGAGGTAGCACGGGCCCGGCGGATCGCAATTCACCCCAGCGCACGGATCCGGCGGAGGCGTCGATGTCGCGACTGGCAGCTTTGGCCCGGAATATCCCCGCCGTGCCGCCTCTCCACCATGCACAACCATTGCCGCCGCCGCGGACCCAAGTCCCATTCCAAGAGTCCGCCGAAGAAATTGCCGGCGAGTCGACTCAGTCGCGATTACTTTGACCAGCTCGTCGAAACGCTGATGGTCCATGGTGCTCTCCACTCTCGTTCGCTCCGCGGTAGACAGCACGGTTCCGCGGACGCTGACTGCCAAACATCAGGGGGCACTACGTATTTCGCGGATCACTCCGATCGCGATGGTTTTCTTGATCGCGACAGTATAGAGCCCGTCCGACTTCCCCTCAAAACAACAATCGCCCGGTCTTGTGCGTGTGCAAGACCGGGCGAGCACCAGGGCAACCCACGATGGACCGCGGCTGATACTCCGCCGAGCCCAAATCCGCGCCCCAGATATCAACGAATGCGCAATTCGCGTTAGTTCGTATCTCCCTGGCGGGTCGGCAACTGCGGGATCAGCCATCCAAGGAACGCTTCCTGGCTGCGAGTCTGCATGTAGAGCTGCCCCGGACCGGTGAAGGTGATTACCACCCCCTCACCGCCAAGGAAGGTCGATTTCCACCCACCGAACTTGTTCAGCTCGTATTTCATGCCGGCCTGGAACGCCACCACATGCCCGCTGTCGACGACGAACGTCTCACCCGCACGCAGCGTCTCTTCGTGGATGGCGCCATACGCTCCGGTGATGAGCGTTCCCGTTCCCGAACAACGCAGCATGAACAGACCTTCCCCGCCAAAGAAGGTGCGTGCGCCGCCCCAATCGGTGGAAACATTGATCCCCATGCTCGAACCAAGATACGCGCCCGACTGGACGATCAAATCCTCGTCTTTCAGTTCGCGCACCATCACATCGCCAGTCAGAGCTGGAGCCAGCATCACCATCGCATTGTTCGATTCCGCGGTGAACGTGTTCTGGAAAAGCGACTCGCCACCCAGGAGCGACCGCTTGAGCGACTTCAGTAACCCGCCGGTGGCGCCGGTCTCCACCTTCACATCACGCATGGCCACCATGGCGCCGCCCTCGGCCCGCAATTGCTCGCCGCTGTCGAGCGACACCGTGCAGGTCGCGAATGCCGGTTGATATTTGATCTCGGTCTTCATCTAGTTGACTCTCCAATTGATGTTTCGGACCGCGCCCCATTGACACGCCCCGCGCACCCTGTACGCGCGTAAAGCATAGGACGCATCCCCGCAGCCGGGTTTTCCCTCACCGAGAGATTCCGCGAGAAGCTCGGTATGACGGGGATCCGTCATCCCGACCGGAGGGGAGAGCCTGCCCTGAGCGCAGCCGAATGGGGATCTCCTGGTGGTCTGCGGCATGACTCCAGGCGGGAGACCGGGTCTTGGGGAACAAGAGATTCCTCGACAAGCTCGGAATGACGGGGGTGGGCTCGGAATGACGGGGGTGGGCGCGGAATGACGGGAGTGGGCGCGGAATGACGGGTGGCCTGAACGACGGGTGGTCAAGACCACAGCACCCACTCGAGCGTCTCAGGTCCCAGGCCCCAGGACTCCGGACTCCGGACTCAGGACCCTGGACCCCGGACCCGGGACCCCGGACCCCGGACCCCGGACCAAAATGCGACAGAGGCGCCCGCGGGAGGCGCCCCTGTCGCTAGGAGTTGTCGGTTGAAATCCGCGCGCTACAACACGGTGAGCGGATCGATATCCACCCCATTCTTCTCGATCACGAAGTGGACATGCGGCCCGGTCGAAAGCCCGGTGCTGCCCACCGGCCCAATCGTCTCGCCCTGCGAAACGGTCTGCCCGACGGACACATACGGCTGCTCGGCCATATGCCCATACGTGGTCTTGTACCCATTGCCGTGATCGATCGTGACGTAGTACCCGAGACCGCAATCGCACCAACCGGCAGCGGTCACCTTTCCGGCTGCGGCCGCCACGATCGGGGTATAGGAGGAAGCGGCCAGATCGATACCGTTGTGGTAGTTGCAGCCGAGGCTGGAGTTGTACGGCTCGAACGAATACGGCGAGCATCCGAACGCCTGCGTGAAGGTATAGCCCTTGACCGGGTAGACGAACGCCTTCGCGCTGGCAGCGTTCGAGTTCGCTGCTGCAGTCGCCAGCTCGAGGAACTCGCCCATCGCGAATCCTTCGAGACCATTACCCTCGACGTAGTACCAGTCGTCGCCATCGGCGTCGTAGAACGGTCCGTCGATGACTTCCACCGTCGTGCCGGTGTTCAACTGGCCATTGCGCGAGCTGGCAACTGACGCGCCAGAACGAAGGTTGACCGCTTCGGTCGCCCGCACATCGTCACCAGCATCGAAGCGCGCGTTGCCACTCGGCGCCGACGACGCCGAAGAAGACGAACTACTCGAATTGGCGGAAATCGAACCGTTGGTGGTCAGGAACCCCGCGAAGACATAACCCTGCATGTCACCGTCGCTGACCAGGTACCAGCCATTGTTGGACGCGTCGTACCAGGGACCGCCGACGACCAGCACAATGTCGCCATCGCCCAATGTTGCGATCTGCTCGCCATTCGTTGCCGCCTCGGCACGCACGCGCAAACCGCCCCCATCGTCGGTCAGAACCTGCACCTGCTGCCCCTGGCTGAAGCTCGGCGTGTCGTATCCCAGATAGCCTGAGGACGACGATGCGCTGCTCGAAGACGTTCCGGTGACCGTGCCCGATCCGCCTGCCAGGAATCCGGCATAGACGAATCCCGAGACATCGCCGCTGGATACGGCGTACCAGCCATTCTGCGCGTCATCGAAATAGGGGCCATTGATGATAGTCACCGCGCCGCCGTCGGCCACCGAGAGCACCGCCTCGCTCTCCACGCTGGGGCCGGAGCGGACGTTCAACCCGTCGCCATCGTCGGTTCGCACCGTTGCGGTGGCGCCCGCCGCGAACGAGGGCGTTTCATACCCCAGGTTCCCGGCCGATGCCGTGCCCGAGGTGGAGGAACTTGCATTCGCGGCAGTGCCGGCAGCCGAGAGAAATCCGGCGAAGCCATATCCCTGGAACGATCCGTCGGTAATGAGATACCAGCCATTGCTGGATCCGTCGTAGACCGGCCCATCCACAACAGTGACCACATCGCCATCGCCCAGGGTGGCGATCGTCTCCGCGCCGGTATTGGGACCGGTGCGGATGCGGAGCCCCTGGCCGTCATCGGTCACGACCATGACTGCCTGTCCCACGGAATACGACGGCGTGTCGTAGCCGAGATAGCCGGAGGACGACGTTGCGCTCGACGCGGTTAGCTCCGTGTCTTCGACCAGGAACCCGCCATAGGCATAGGCGGTGCTGGCGCCATCAGACACCAGGAACCAGGCGTTGCCATCGACGTCATAGGAAGGGCCTTCGAGGACTTGCACCACATGGCCGTTCGCGATCACATCGATGAGCTCACCACTCTGACTTGGACCGGCGCGCAGGATGAGCCCATCCCCGTCATCGGTCGCCACTCGGGCATAGCTGCCGGATGCCAGCGCCGGCGCCTCATAGCCGAGCCACGCGCCCACTCCAGTGGACGCGGCGGTAATCGTTGGACTGAATGCGAGTACGACTGAAAGGACCGCTGCGCCTGCAAGCGAGCGAGAACCGAGCCTTGTCGCCACGCGTGATGGGAATGCCATCAACACGTAACCCTTCCCTCCTGACAGCGGACCCCCGAGCTGCGGGTCTCGAGTCGTTCATCTCGCATGCGGACGATGGGCAGGGGTAGCCCAAAGATGCGAGAAGACAGCGTTTCGGGAAACAGGAATGCGGGACAATCGCCCTTTGCGGAAAGGCAACGCCCGCTAGCCATGCGCCCCCCGACGCAGCAGCCAGCCCTGCTCTCGAACCAGTCAGCCCTCGCACTCCAACCGCGGAGACTCGATCTCGTGCCACGGACAGGCCGCGCGGGATGCACGAAAGGATTCGAGATGGCGGGTGCGAAACACCGTCATCACCTTAGCAGCGGAGGTCTGACAGGTTCAACGTGAACGTACGGGAAGTTCGCTCCCAACGACGAAATTGAGGATTCGCTGAGACTGGTTTTTCTGGTCCACGCGCATCCCCGCTCGTACCAGAGGCCTCCGTGCCCTCCCGTTTGTCCGACGCCTGCACCACCCATCGCGTAAACCCCTTCCCGGTCGAGACGAAAGGGCACAGAGGCCCTGCGCTACGACCAGGAGGAGGCGCCCAGCACCGACCCGCGTCTCTCGGTCTGGAAAAACTCCGCCTCAGCTTCCTCGTCCGGCCCTTGACTCCGGACTCCGGACTCCGGACTCCCAGCCCAGCCCCCGCTCGAGGAACACGACCCACCTCCCTACCGCTATAATCGCTGGGTTACGGTAGTCGAGCGCGCCGCGAACCGAGCGGTCGGCGCTTTTTTCTGGTTTCCAAGCGTATTCAGGCGCAGTTGCCCACCCATGCCGGCAACGCCATTGAGCTAGCAAAAGGACACGAAGCAGCGTGAAAGTAACGATCGAGCGGATTCCGGAGAGCCAGGTTCGTCTGGAAATCGCCGCCGAGCCGGAGGAACAAAACGAAGCGATCGAGAAGGCGTACCGCAAGGTCGCACGCGAGGTGGTCATTCCCGGCTTCCGCAAGGGCAAGGCGCCTCGCGCCATGATCGAGCGCTACTTCGGCCGTGAGATGGTGATCGACGAAGCCAACCGCTCGTTGATGGACGATCTCTACCGCAAGGCGATCGAGCAGGAAGATCTGGTGCCGGTTGGCGATCCGGAACTCGATAGCGTCGAGCCCGATCCGCTGCAATTCACAGTCACCGTGCCGGTCTATCCCACCGTCGATCCGGGGGACTACCTGTCGGTCCGCGTCGATCCGGCCGATGCCTCGCTCGAGGACGGCGCCATCGACGAGGTGCTCGAGGGTTTGCGCAAGCAGCAGAGCCCCTGGGTCGATCCCGCCAAGGCGCGCGCCGCCCAGGAAGGCGACCAGATCACGGTCGATATCGCCATCGCCGAAAATGGTGAAGAGTTCCAGAGTCCGACCGAAGGCGCCACGTTCGAGCTTGGGGACACAACCTTCCTCGCCGAGCTGGTCGAACTGGTCAAGACCCTCAAACCGGGCGAGAGCGGCAGCGTCGATATCGAATTCGACGAGGAACGGCTCGACGCTGGCGACCCGCGCAACGGCAAGACCCTGACCTACACCCTCACCCTCACCGGTCTCAAGGAGCGCGAGCTGCTGGAGCTCGATGACGACTTCGCCAAGACCTACGCGAACGCCGAAAGCCTGGACGAGGTGAAGGATCGCATCCGCACAAATCTGCACATCGAGAAGACCCGCGAAACCCGCACCGAAGTGGTCAACTCGATCGTCGAGAAGATCGTCGAGGGCGCCACGCTCGAGCTGCCGGCGCCCATGATCGAAGAGCAGATCGATCGTCAGGTACAGCGCGCCCAGCGCGAGCTCGGCATGCAGGGCATCCCCTGGGAAGGCTTCCTGCGCCAGATCGGGCAGAGTGAAGACGAGTGGCGCGAATCGATCCGCCCCAGCGCCGTCGAAACCCTCACCTCATCCCTTGTGCTGCGAGAGATTGCCGAGAAGGAAGGGATCGAGGTTTCCGAAAACGACCTCATCACTGAGATCGAGCAGATGGTCGCTGGCGCCGATCAGGCGCAACAGGCACAAACCCGACAGGCCTATCTGAGCAACGAATATCTGCGCAACGTCATCCGCAACGAACTCTACGACCAGAAGCTGACCCAGCGCCTGATCGAGATCGCCACCGAGGGTGGCGATGCGGTGCTGAATGGCTATGTCGCTCCGGAAGGCGCGCCCACTGAGCTCGACCTGGACGTCGAGGACGCCGTGCTCGAAGCGGAAATCGAAGCCGTTGTCGAGGAAGCTGAGCTCGAGGCCGAGGTTATCGCAGTCGAAGACGCCATCATCGAGGCCGAGGCTGCCGCCATCGCGGATGAGCTGGTGGCCGAGGCGGAAGCACTGGACAGCAAAGAGTAGACTCAATCCAGAAGCAACCGGCGGCAAGACCGTTGCCGCCTTCAGTACACGAGGTTCGCATGGAAATCCCGACGATTCACAATTTGATCCCCATGGTGATCGAGAGCACCAACCGGGGTGAGCGCTCCTTCGATATCTACTCCCGCCTGCTGCGCGACCGCATCATTTTCATCGGCACCCCGATCGACGATCAGGTCGCCAATGTCGCCATCGCCCAGCTGCTCTTTCTGGCCAACGAAGCGCCCGATCAGGACATTCATCTCTATCTGAACTCCCCGGGCGGCGTGGTTTATTCCGGTCTGGCCATCTACGACACGATGCAGATGATCAAGCCCGATGTCGCCACCTACTGCATTGGCATGAGCGCCAGCATGGCTGCGGTCTTGCTCGCCGCTGGCACGCAGGGCAAGCGCTTTGCTCTCCCGAACTCGCGCGTGATGATCCACCAGGGCTCGGCCGGCTTCCGCGGCACGATCCCCGATATCGAAGTGGTCGCGCGTGAGACCATCAGCCTCACCACCAAGCTGACCGAGATCCTCGCCTCGCATACCGGGCAGGAATTCGACCGTGTCAAGCGCGATACCGAGCGCGACTACTACATGACCGCCGCCGAAGCCAAGGAATACGGCATCGTGGACGAGGTCATGGAACCAACACATAAGCTGATCGCCGCCGGGAGCAACGGCTCGTCCAACGGCAGCAAGAAGAAGTAACGTTCTCGAGGGGCGCGGCCGCCCGTAGGCCCGCCCCTCGTTCGGCGTTTCCATGGTGTATGGAAACCTCGCCCCGTACCGCGCCGTTGCCGACCGGCGCATCAGGAAACAACGTACATGAGCGGGACAAGAGGTGGGCGCGTGCATTACCGATGTTCGTTTTGCAATAAAGGCCAGGAAGAAGTCCGGAGGTTGATCGCCGGTCCGAACCAGGTCTACATCTGCGATGAATGCGTGCAGCTCTGCCGCGAGATCATCGACGAGGAAGAACCATCGCCCCATCGCGCGCAGGGCGGACCAGCGCGCGTCCCGGCCCCCAAGGTGCTCTACGACCAGCTCAACCAGTATGTGGTTGGGCAGGAACGCGCCAAGAAGATTCTCTCCGTCGCGGTCTACAACCACTACAAACGCATCAGTTCCGAGATGTTCGACGATGGCTCCGATGACGTGGAGCTGCAGAAGAGCAATATCCTGCTCGTCGGGCCCACCGGCTGCGGCAAGACGCTCCTGGCCCAAACCCTGGCCCGGCTGCTGGACGTTCCCTTCTCGATCGCCGACGCCACCGCCCTCACCGAAGCCGGTTACGTGGGCGAGGACGTGGAAAACATTCTTCTGCGGCTGATCCAGTCGGCCGGCGATGTGGCCCGCGCCCAGCACGGCATCATCTACATCGACGAGATCGACAAGATCGCCCGCAAATCGGACAACCCATCCATCACCCGCGATGTCTCCGGCGAAGGCGTGCAACAAGCCCTGCTCAAGATCATCGAGGGCACGGTTGCCAACGTGCCGCCCCAGAGCGGCCGCAAGCACCCGCACCAGGAATACATCCAGATCGACACGCGCAACATCCTCTTCATCTGCGGCGGCGCGTTCGAAGGGCTGGAGAAGATCGTCTCCAAGCGCATTGGCCGCAAGTCCAAGATGGGCTTCGCCGGAGACGAGCTGGGTGCGATCGAAACCGAGAACCCGCTGCAATACATGATCCACGACGATCTGCTGCAATACGGGCTCATCCCGGAATTCGTCGGCCGGCTACCAGTCTCTGTGGCGCTCGACCCGCTCACGCATGACGATTTGGTCCATATCCTGACCGAGCCGAAGAACGCCATCGTCAAGGAGTATCAGAAGCGCTTCCGCATGGAAGATGTCGACCTGATCTTCACCCCGGAGGCGCTTTCCGCCACCGCCCGCCAGGCGGAAGAGCGGAAGACCGGCGCCCGCGGTCTGCGCACCGCCATCGAAGCCGTGCTCACCGACGTCATGTTCGAAATTCCGTCCATGGACGGCGTGCGCAAGTGCATCGTGGACGACAACGTCATCAACAACCGCACCCGTCCCTTGCTCATGACCGAACGCGGAGACAACGTCGACACCGCGGCGTAATCCCGTCGTCCCGAGCGTAGTCGAGGGACCTCCTCGCCGCTGCGAGCCGCTTCGTCGTCCCCTGCGCAGTCGAGGGACCTCCTCGCCGCTGCGAGTGCTACCCATCGTCCCTGTTTCTCTTTCCTGGCCCAATCGGACCCGAGCCCAGTTCGCTCGTCCGAGTGGCCCTGCCATGGATAACGACCCGTCCCACATCATCCTGCGCCACTTCTGAACAGATCGAACGGCAACGCAAGTACGGAATCGCGACTGTCGATAGCTTCCACACCCATCGACCATTCCCATTGTGACCAGGGTGACTGACCCGCAGAAAGGACAGTCAGCGCTCAAAACCAGTTGATGATCCGGTTTTCCAGAGTGTTCCGAAAGACGTCCAAGGCAATCCATGCCACCGACACGACCGTCAGAGCAAACCAGGCGAGGAAGACGACATCGATCCAGGCGTGCAGGCCAAGAACTGGCGCGGTGTACGACGACAACACGGCCCACTTCCTCGGTTCATATCACCCGAGAGGATCGTCGCTTCATGTCGCACGCTCAACCACAGGTCCATTGTTGCTATACTCCGGCAACTTTCTCTCGTTGACAGCGCAACAAAGTCCCATTCGACCGAAGTTGGTTTGGGAGGATCCATCATGGACGACCGACGTTTCGACGCGTTCGTGCGACAGCTGGCCAACGGACAATCGCGTCGCACGTTGCTGAAGGGACTCCTTGGTCTCGGGGGCGTTGCGCTCGCGGGCACCGCCACTTCCGGCGCCGCTGGCGCCGCGCGTCGGACTACACCCACCCCCAAACCGGTGGGCTGCCCCGGCAATCAAACCTGGAATGGAACAGCCTGCGATTGCCCAGGATCGCTGACGAATTGTGGTCCCGATTGCTGCAATACCACGGTTCCACGCGGCAACTCGGCGCACAGCGAGTGTTGCGACAATGCCTGCTGCTTCGGCGAATGCTACGGCGAGGAGCGTTGCTGCCCGACGGGTCGGGTCGTCTGCAGTGGAAACTGTTGCGCGCAGGGGGAAGTCTGTTTCCAGGGCGAATGCCGCCAGTGCACGATCTGTGGCGATGACTGCTGCCATGGCGATACGCCAAAATGCTGCCAGAACGATCAAATCTCCATCTGCGTGGCCGCCGATGTCACCTGCTGCACAAGCGATGACGACTGCTCGGCACGCAACTCGTGCGATGGCGCCGTGGCGCATCGCTTTACCTGCTTGGGAGCCGTTTGCACCGAGTCAGTGCAGGATTGCAACGGAGTAGATCCCTGCTCTACCTATCGATGCGATACCGGCTTCTGTCTTGTGGATCGCGACCCGAACTGTTGCACATCCGCCGACCAATGCCAGCCGATCGACTCTTGCACACCGGCCAGCTGTCTCGACAATCGCACCTGCAATGCCGTGAGTTCCTGTGGCGCGGGTCAAACATGTTGCAACGGCGCCTGTGTTTCCGCAGACACGCATTGTTGCAGCCGCGACGAGGATTGCGACGCACTCTCGACCTGCGATGGTTTGATGCTGACTGTCTATTCTTGCGAACGCGGAGCTTGCACACCATCGCAAGTAGACTGCGGTGGGACCGATCCGTGCACCCATTACGTTTGCAGCGCCCAGGGTGGGGGATGTCTCGCCTCGACCGATGCGTCATGCTGCAGTTCCAACAACCAATGCACGGCGGTAGACCTCTGCACTCCCGGACTTTGCCTGGACAATCACACCTGCAATGCGGTCTCCGCCTGCGGGACTGATGAAGTCTGTTGCGAGAGCGGATTGTGCAGCCAGGGCGGTTCGTGCGGCTAAACCGGCTGCACGATCCAGGGGTGCTCTTCCCACCATGTGTCACCGGATGCAACATCTGCGTCGCACCGGACGACGAGCCGTTGTGTGGATGCGCCGTTAGCACTACCCAAGGGTGACAGTCGAACGACATCTGCAATGTGCTCTTCGGCCCCGATTCGATCTGCGTCGCAACCGGCGTAGAACCCTTCGCGGTTGTGACAGTCAGATGGCGATCACAACCGCGAGTGTCCAATACAGGGCGTGCAACCCGGGATCCAACTCGGGGACAAAACGCAACGTGGCCGTTGCGAGTACCGAGCGTCACGCAGAGACATGTTGCGCGATCGATCCGTCAATCCCCCGCCGTCGTCACTCGATACACCACGCCGCACGGATCGGTCTGCGAGAGACTGCCATCGGCGCAGAAGTCGGCCACATACAGCGCATCGTCCGACGACGCCAGCGAGTCGATATGCCCAACCGTGGCCGCATCGTTCCCCACGATGGTGCGCATCTCGCCCGTTTCCGTGCTCACCCAGAGCAACGGGTTCTCCTCGTTCTCGATCCCGGTCGAATCCCACTGCCCATGGAATCCCGCGAAGACCCCATTCCGCAGCTCGTGTGGAAACGATGCCGGCGCGAAGGAAAGGGCCGCAATCCCCTCGTTCTCCGAGCCATCGAGCGGCAGGAACACCGCAAACGGCGCCGTGCCCGTGCTCCCCACCACCTCGCCAGTGTCGTAGCGCGTGTACGTGTCCGGGAACCCGAAGTCGAGCGTCAGCGTTCCAATGTCCTCCGCCGGAACGACATCGAGCTCGTCTGCGCTGAACGACACGAACGGATCATCGAGCCCGTCGATCCCGTTCTCCGCGATCCAGAGATCGCCGGAGGCCGGATCGAACGCCATTGCGCTCGTATTGCGAATCCCGGTCGCCAACGCAATCGGCTTGCTGAAGACGATCGATTCGCCGTCATCGTGCACCGTCGCCAGATAGACCGCCGAATCGGGCAACGAATCCTCGATCAGCCCGGTCAGCGACACCATGCTCCCGCCGGTGTCGTTTCCGCTCGCGCCGATGTTGAACACCAGATCCCAGGTTCCGGTATCGCCCGGTGACGGGCGTGTCGCCAGGCCATACGTCTGATGCAGTGCATTCTGGAAGTCAAACTCGATCGATCCTGCCTCCGTGTACGGTCCGGAGAACTCTTCGCTCACCCGTACCGCCGTGATCGCCGGGCCTGCCGGATCGATCGATGTGACGAAGAGCAGATCGCCCGCCAGCGCCAACGCGGTGATCGAACCCGGCAGACCAGTCGCCACCGTCTCATACGGCGAATCGGCTACCCCATCGCTATCTGCATCGACCAACCGCACGATCTCGCCGGTGGAGTCGTAGTACCCACCGCCCGTCGAGACGCTCGTTCCCACCAGCAGCGACCCATCCGGCAGCACTGCCATCCCCGCCGGAAACGCCAGGCCGGTGGCAAATGTCGTCGCCCGTAACCCCAGGCCCGGTTCCAGCGGCAACGCCTCCTGCGCCAACGCAAAGGTGGACGCCAGCACGAACGAAGCCAGCACGAGAACCGAAAAGAGCCGTCGAGTCACCATCGAACCCCACCGTCAATCCGAGCTTGCCAAGGAATCTCTTGTTGCCCGAAACCCGGACTCCGGTCGGGAAACGCGCGTGCCGTCACTGGCCCCTACAATACCCTGAACGTTTCAACCGCCGCCCGGACTGAATCACCGGCCGCACGATACGGAGAGCCCACCGATGCGCACCGGCGTTTCCTATTTCGGCAATCGCACCCTGCGGCATGTGGCCGCCGATCTGAAAGACATCGCCGCATGCGGGTTCGACTACGTGGTTCACTGCTCGACCGAGGGCGACTTCCTCTGGGGCAAGGCAACCATGCGCGAGATCTACCGCATCTCGCACGAGCTCGGGCTGGAAGTGCACGTCGATCCCTGGGGCGTGGCGGGTGTCTTCGGCGGCGAAGCCATGAGCAAGTTCGTCACCTGGGAAACCGATATCTGCCAGGTGTTGGCCGATGGCTCGCGCATGGGGGTCGCGTGCCTCAACCAGCCGAAGCTGATGGACTGGCTGCACGAATGGGTCGATGCCGCGGTCGACCAGGGCGCCGATGTCCTCTTCTTCGACGAACCGCATTGGTACCCCGGCGATCTTTGGTACATCGGCAGGCAGATCGGTTCCGATTCCGAACGCTGGAGCTGCCGCTGCAGCCGCTGTCTGGAGCTCTTCCGCGCCAGATTCGGCCACGAGATGCCACTGGTTCTGGACGAGGAAGTACGGCTGTTTCGCCAGCAGGCCGTCTACGAAGTCACTGCCGACTTGATCGGCTATGGCCACGCCAAGGGCGTGCGCAACGGGCTTTGCCTGCTGCCGCACGGTATGAACTTCGATCTCGTCGGGGTGCCCGACTGGGATCCCTTTCTACAAATCCCCGGACTCGACTTCTTCGGCACCGATCCCTATTGGCGGGCCGGTGGCGACCCGGTTCCCATGGAACCATACGTCCGCCCCAATGCCGCCGCTGTCCGCAAGATCTGCCAGAAGCATGGCGTGCCCAACCAGTTCTGGATCCAGGCGTACAACTTCCCCGCCGGCGCCGAGTACGAAGCCGCCGACGCCATCCAGATCGCTCTCGAGGAAGGGATGACCGACCTCGCCGTCTGGGCCTACCGGGGTTGTGAGGCGATGTCGGCCCTCTGGCCCGCCGATATCGACAAGACGTGGGATGTGGTGGTCAGCGCGCTACAGGATGCGAAGCGGTAGTTTCACCCTGGATTGCGCAAAGGGTCGCAAGGCAGGCTCGAGAAAGACAACTCACCGAATTGGAAAGATCCTGTCAAGGTCGATGCCATGCTCCGGGAAGAGCGCGCTCGAAAGGTTTTCGCCATTGCGGAAGATCTCGCTGCGTCCATCTCTGCGATGCACGATGATCTCGCGATCTTGAGGTCGCACCACCCAGACCTCGATGGAGCCGTGGGTGAGGTAGAGCTCGGTCTTCCGCGAAATCTCCGCGAGCGTATTTCCTGGAGATACGACTTCGATGGCCAGATCGGGAGAAAGCTCGAGGTAGCCGTCACCCGCGTCTCGCAGACGTTCGGCTCGTACAAATGCCAGGTCAGGCGCCAGCACCGTATCGGGATTGCGTGACAAGACAAATCCGACATCGCCGACGAGGAGTTCACCCATCTCGTCCGTAACGATCTCATTGTCGAGAATTGAGTTCAGCTTTGAAAGAATCCGTCCGTGAACGCGCCCTTGCGGACTCACCTCGATCAGTTCTCCTTCGATGAGTTCATAGGGCGCGTCGGACCCGAGTTGGAACAGATCGTCTGCGGTTAGGGGCCGTGTGCTGACCATTGGAGAATGCTCCGCCTGATGAACCGAAGGGAAGGACGGGAGGCTGCCTCCATGATACACGGCGGCGCCATCTCCGAACTCCAATTCCTAGAGCTGGCCGGAGAACAGGTGCCCGTCCGATGTGTGCCGGTTCGGGCAGCCACGGAGGGCTGCGCCTACGCGAGGACGTCGGTCCAGGGACACATGTTTCCGCAACCGTTCTAGCTCCCGAGCGTCACCACCACCTCATCGCCCACCACTGCGATCGGATACTGCCGCACCCTGAACTTCGGGTTCGCCAGCGCCGTACCCGTGGTGATGTCGAACTCCATCCCATGCCAGGGGCAGGTGAGAATCTCCCCTTCGCGGCCCCATTCCAGCTCCCAGTTCTTGTCCGGATTGGAAAGCATCGTGCCGTTCACCCCGCCCGTGCAGAGCGGCCCGTACTGATGCGGACAGACATTCGGCAGCGCATAGAGCGTGCCGTTCACATTGAAGATCCCGATTTCCACGTTGCGCACCTTCACCAACGTGCTGGAGCCAACCGGAAACTCGGCCACTCTCCCGATCACATGCTCGGCCATGCGTCTACTCCGCCATGACTGGCGCGGGAATGCGCTGGAAGGCTTGCAACGCGTTCAGGCCCATGATCTGCTTCTTCAGTTCCTGCGACGCCGGGAGCTTGAGAATCTGCTTTGGATGGTCGAAATCATGATGCGGCCAGTCAGAAGCAAAGACGATTCGGTCGTCGCCGATCTGGTGAATTGTCTCCACCAACTGGCTCAGATCGTCCGGCTCTTCCACTGGCTGGGTGGCGAACCACATTCGCTCGCGCATGTAGTCGCTCGGCCGCCGATCGAGGAAGGGCACATGGCGTCGGTACTCGTTGTAGTACTTGTCCATACGCCACATCATGTACGGCACCCAGGCAATGCCCGCTTCGGTGAACACTACCTTCAGCTTCGGATAGCGCGCCGGCACTCCGGTATGCATCAAGCTGGTCAGGTTCGCCATCATCGCGAACGAATGCGAAAGCACCTGCCGCGCGAAGTGGTTCTCGAACTGGTCGAGCTGATAGGGAAACTGCGGCGTGATGATCGTCACGCTGTGCAGGCAGACCGGCAGATCGACCTCCTGCGCGGCCGCGAAGATCGGGTCGTAACGCCGGTCGCCCCAAAGCGGATGCACACCGGCTGTCGGGAGATAGACTCCAACGATACGGTCGTTCTTCGCGTACTTCCGGATCTCCTCTGCCGAGTCCTCCGGGTTCTGCGGACAGGCGAGCACCACCCCATAGAGCCCATTGTCTTCCTGCAGCCATTCTTCCGTCAGCCAACGGTTGTAGGCATGGGAGAGCGTGGTGGCGTACTCCTTGTTCGGCAACGCCGCGAAGAGGAGCAGATGATCCGGGAAGAGAATTCCCACGTCGATGCCCAGCTCATCGAGCGCGCGGCGCATATCCGGCGCGGTTTCCACCGAGCGATAGGGCGGGCTCCCGGCAATCGGTGGATCCTGCCGCAGGTTCGCGGCGAATCCCGGAATCTGCAAGTAGGGATAGGTCGCCCCGTCCAGCAGTTCCAGCGACTTCCGCCAGGGCATCGCGCAATGCGGCGCCAGCTTCCCCGGCGTGTCATTCACATGAATATCGGCGTCGACGGTGAACATGGACTCCCCCGGAAGCAGTTCGGAGCGCGACGGCGGGAATGAGCGAGCCCTGCAGACTCCTCATTCCCGGTTCCGCCCTTCTCACTCGATCTCGAAAATCGTCTCGACTTCGACCGGAACGTTTGCCGGCAACGCCTGCACGCCAACTGCGGAACGCGTGTGCACCCCGGCTTCGCCCAGCACCGCGTAAAGCGTCTCGCTGAAACCGTGCATTACCGCCGGGGTGTCTCTGAACCCCGCGGTGCAGTTGACCATGCCCAGTACTTTCACGGTCTGCTTGATGCGCGATAGATCGCCCAGCACGTTCCAGGCCGCTTGCAGTTGCATGAACGCCACCTGCTTAGCCGCTTCATACCCTTGCTCGACCGTGTAGACATCGCCTACCCGTCCGTCCCACGGCACCCCGTCCACCGGTGGCGGCGTGGACCCGGAGAGATAGAGCAGATTGCCCGTGATCTTGCCCATGGCAACCGCCGGGTGAAACGGCTTCTGCTCCTTGAGCTCGAATCCCATTTCCTTCAGTTTTTCCTCGGGAGTCATGCGTTTCCTTCCACGGCGGAGGTCAGCACCTCGCGCACCGCCTGCAACACGATTCGGTCTTCGCCAGTTTCCAGTGTTTGTGGATTCAGTGCAAATGTGTCTGTGCCAATTTCACCAACGGCAATCCGCGGATCGCGGTCCCACAACGCCGCGACCACCTCATCCTTCGTCAGAGGAAACGACGGATCGAGCGTGATCACAGCCCGCCCATGCGGCTGCCCGGCTTCGCTCGGATATCGTCGCTCGACAGTGGTCCCCGGAATTCCGGCCAATCCCTCGACCCACAACTGCACCGATTCCTCATACCCGGCCAGCATCGCGGCTTCGTCCTGCTGCACCGCCAGCTCGATTGCGGTCAGGATCCCGGCCAACTCTTCTTTGCCCACTTTCATCGGGCGCCCGAAGCTCTGATTGGGCGCCGCGTTCGGGCGTATCCCGTCGATGATCGCCTTCTTGCCGACCACCACACCGGTCGCCTGCGGACCCCGCAGCCCCTTGCCACCACTGAAGATCGCGGCATCGGCGCCCAGATCGCGGGTGTAGTGCCAGAGATTGCTGATCGGCGGAATCTGCGCCGCCGCGTCCACGATCACCGGCACGCTCATCGAATGCGCGATCTCGATCACCTCCGGCAACGGCCGCGCCCCCGGCGCCAGCGCCGCGCCCCCAAAATAGAGCACGCAGGCTGTCTTGGGATTGGCCACCTCGCGCTCCAGATCGTCGCCATCTGGTTCGATCTCGATCAAGCGCGCCCCGGTTTGCCGGGCGGCGTAGTCGTACGGGTTGCGTTGCCGTTTGTAGACGACGACGTTGGTCTTTTCCACCCCGTCGAGATAGGGAAACGACTGCTGCAGATCGGGGTTCGTTCCGGCAATGGTGGAGGCCACGCAGAGCGCGATTCCGGCCGCCGCGCCAGACGAGACAAAGGCCGCCTCGTTATGCGTCAGCTCGGCAATCCGCTCGCCCACCCTCCGATTCAGCTCGAACATATCGACGAACTGGGTGGACGCGGCGCTCATGGCCGCGACTACTTCGGGCGGCATGAGCGAGCCGCCGAGCTTGGTCAGCGTCGCCGCTGCATTGATGACCGGCCGAACGCCGAGTTGCTGGGGAACCGATTGCGCCATGACCGTTCGAGCACTCCCATCGCAAGATCAAACGATTGTCTCAGGATTGTATGGGAGGTCTCGTTTCCGCAGGGCACAGTATGCGTCGACTACAGTCCCCGATAGGCGTCTTTCCGATGCTCGACTCGGAAAACATAGACCAAGACGATATCGTCATGGATCGTGTACAAGGCGCGAAAGTCTCCATCCCGAATGCGGTACGAACCCTTCTTTCCAGTGAGCGCTCGCGATCCCGGTGGCCGTGGATCATTTGCGAGTGCTTCGATCTTGGGGAGAAATCTGATTCGGACATCCAGGGGAAGTCGATCGAATTCCTTCTTTGCCTTTTTGTCGAATTCGACTTTGTAGATCAATGTTGGTCAGCTAGCCGCGCCACCTCGGCATCCAGTTCCTGCCGAATGATCTCGATGGGAACGCCACCCTCGCGTTGATAGTTTTCCCAAGCCTCATCTGCTAGCTTCTGATCTCGCCAGTCTTCATAGGCTTCGAGGGCCTGGAGATCCTCGAATGGCACCATCACTGCCAACACTTTTCCATGGCGCGACACTCCGATCCGTTCGCCCGAATAGGCAATACGATTCAGAACATCCGCAAAGTTTTCACGCACTTCGGCGACGGACATAGATACCGTTTCATCGACGACAGACATGCCTGCTCCCAATCTGGTCAACGAGTGAATATGTACGCATTGTACAGATTGTACATATACGAGTCAACGGGAGGTCACCCAACACTCTCCATCGCCGCTGGCCACAACCGTGGCAACGGCAACACCCCAAGCTGCCCAGCCAGCAACGCATCGAGCGCGTCGTGGTCGGTGCCCCCCTCATGAGCAAGACGATAGGGGATCACCGGACCGCCCAGCGCATTCCGCAGCGGATCGAGCCATTCCGGCCCGTTCAATGCCCCCGGATCCATCTCGCTCAGAATGGTCGTCCCGGCAAATCCCGGCGCATGCGCGATCGGGTCGAAATAGCTCACGGTTCTGGCGACCGCATCCAACGATTCCGGATACATCGCCAGATACTCGTTCACTTCTTCGATCGGGTAGGCATCGGTGCGCAGCCGTGCCTCCATGATCCGATAGAGATGCGTCATCGTCAGATTGACCGTCGAGAACCCCGGACGCCGTGCCGCCGCGATCAGACCAAAGTCGTCGCCGGCAATCGCGACCCGCGCCGAATCGACCGCCGGATGCCCCAGCAGGTATTCGCAGCCGCGCATGATGTCCGCCAGAATCCCGCGATAGATCCACGTCTCCGGCGATTCGATCCCCAGCGTCAGCAAACCGGGATACTCCGCCTTGAACGGTGTATCGGCCAACCGTTGTCCGCGGTGCATAATCGTCAGCACGACATAACGCTGCCGATCGTCCCAATGGGGCGGATTGTTGACGCTCCCATAGCGGGGCGAATGCAGCAGGGCAGGGAAGGACCCTTCGCCCTTCGGCACGCTCAGAAAGCCGAAAATGCGATATGGTCCGATACTGGTCAGCTTGAGATCGTACGCGGTCGAGAAATCCGTCGAGCGCAATGGCGTCTCCGTCAGCGCCGGCGCCGCATCGATCCCGGCAAGCTCCGCATCGATCGCGTCCCAATAGGCAGAGAAGTCGTCAGGCATGGTCATCTCGCTGGCGCCGGAGTTGGCTGCAAATGCTTCGCGAGGAACGCGGAGATATTCGCCCCCTCCCAGAACGCGCCGGAATCGTGCGCGCAGCGCGGCCATGCGTTGTACTCCACCGGTCCGCCCAGCACCTTCAGCAGATCGAACGCTGTCTCCGGCGGACAAACATCGTCGCCCAGTCCAATCGAGATCAGCATGGGGCAGGTAATCTTCGGCGCGAAATTGAGACAGTCGTAGTAGTCGAGCGTAGCGCGCATCTGCGGCTCTCGTTCGGGATACAACCGGAGATACTCGTTCATCTCCTGGTACGGGTAGCTGTGCGTCAATGACGCCGCGTCCATGTATCCGGTGAGATATGGCGCGCCCGCCGCTCCACAGGTGATCACATCGCTGCGCAAAGCCGCGGTCGTCAACGTCAACGCCCCGCCCTGGCTGCCGCCCTGCACGCCGATGCGGGAATGATCGATCTCCGGACGCGACAGCACGAAATCGACCGCGCGCGCGGCATCGATATAGAACCCGCGGTAGCTATAGGTGTTCTTGTCGATGATATTGTCGATCAGCAGCCCGGGATACCCGGGATTGAACCGGCTGTTGGAACGCAGCTTGCCGCGCGGCGCCACGCCCACCGCCGCGTATCCCGCTTTGGCCCACTGTTTCGGCAGGGTCGGTTCGGAGATATATCCCGGCACCGCGATCAACGCCGGATAGGGCGGTTCCAACGCCGATTCTCGCGGCCGGCAATACCACCCCGCGATGCGCAGTTCATCGAGACTCGTGTAGTGAATCTCGAAGGTCTCGACCTGATCGTTCGACCGCATCGGCGCCGGCGTCAGCACCGGGTCGAGCGGCAGCGCCGCAGCCTGGGCCATGAGATCGGCCCAGAATTCATCGAAGTCGTCCGGTTTTCGAACGCTCGTCACATGGGTATTCGCTGGTGGACGATGGATTGTCATCATGAAACGGCATTGTGCGCCAAACCACACCGCTTCGCTTTCCCGATTCCCGAATCTCGGATGACCCCACGCCTCCAACGCCCACCCATCGCCGCCGTATCAGGATCCATACCCGCCTCATCGTCGTGTCGGCACCCAGCCTCATCGTAGTGGCGGCACCTGTGGCCGCCAGCGGCCGCAGGCCGCCATTGACGTGCCCAAAGACAAGTTTCCGGTCCGGAACCTTGCCCATGGTTGCTGCCGTCATCGCGCTGCGGTGCGATTGGCGGGCACGGTCCCCGCCACTACGACGACCGCAGCATCCCGGCAAAACTGATCGACAACGGATCCCCCGACGCTGCCAGCAAATCAGCCAACACCACCAACGTCGCCGGATCGATCCCGCGCAACGCCGCGATCACCGGCGCGGTGAGGTTCTTCTCGATCGCCGCTGGATACCCCGATGCGTTCTCCGGCTCGTCATCGATCGCCAGGTACGCCAGCTCGTCTTCCACGTGCCAGGTCCAGTCATCGCCAGAGACATCGATTCCCCGGTCGTCGAAGCTCTCCGTCAGCTCATAGTCCTCCACATCGAGCACCGCCTGCAGTGCCTGCTCGATGATCGCCGTCAGCTCGGCTGGGCCCATCTGGTCCGTCCTCCGAAAATCGTGTGGAAGCCGTATCGTACCGTCATGAATGATGCCAGACCCTGATAAGGAGCCTTGATGAAACGAATCCAGCGCGACCAGCTCATCTACAACTTCGACGCCTCCACCCCGCCCGTTCTCACGATCGTGCCCGGAGAAACCGTCGTGGTCGAATCGCACGACACCTCGACCGATCGTCTGAACCGCGCCGAAGACCTGCCAGCGTTTGTCGCCGCGCGCGACCCGCTGAAAGTCAATCCCGCCGGCGGACCGATCTACGTCGACGGCGCCGAACCCGGCGATGCGCTGGCCGTGACCATTCTCGACATCCAGCTCGGTCCCCTCGGCTTCGTGCGAACGCTGAACGGCGCGGGCGCGTTGCAAACCGATATCGAACCGGGCTCTGTCATGATGGTGCGCACCGAGGGCGATGCGCTCATCTTTTCCGACAAGGTCAAACTCCCGGCCCGTCCAATGGTCGGCGTGCTTGGCACCGCTCCCGCCGAGGGTACGATCTACACCGCCCACCCCGGCCCGCAGGGGAGCAACATGGATTTCAACGCGAATACCGTCGGCACCACCGTCTACCTTCCCGTGCACGTTCCCGGCGCGTTGCTCGGCATCGGCGATCTGCACGCGACCATGGGCGACGGCGAGGTCAGCGGCACCGGTGTCGAAATCCGCGGCGAAACCACTGCGCGGATCGACCTCGTCAAGGGCGCCGCGCCCAACCGCCCGTGGATGGAAACCGACACCGACTGGATCGCCACCGGACAAGGCGAAACGCTCGAGATCGCAGTCGAGGAAGCCGTCGACAACCTCACCCGGATCATCCAGGAGAAGCTCGACCTCACGCGCACCGAAGCCTTCCTCATGGTCAGCGCCCGCGGCGACGTGCGCATCGGCCAGGCCGCCCGCATCAAGGGCTGCGACGCGACCGTCTACGCCCTCTTCCCCAAGTCAGCGGTACGGTTGTAACGCCGAACCCCATGCGATCGCCGTGGCGCCCCGTGCACCCGCCAACCCGCCACGGCGGCCCCCATGCCCGCCGACCCGTAGTGGCGGGACCCGTGCCCGCCAACGGCCACGGGTGGGTGAAAAAAGCGTGAGGTTACTCGGCCTTTGGCTCGATCTCCCGCGATCCCTTTGGCGTGGTTCC
>JAWKPF010000047.1 GCA_041390825.1 Thermomicrobiales bacterium | reverse complement strand
GGACAGAACCGCAGCTGGCGGCCTCGGGCGCGGTTTCGACCGTGAGCAACATCGACGCGGAAGGGAAGGAGCGCGGCACGATCACCACGGTCGATCTCGACAAGCCGTGGCTGACGACCGGTCCGAATCCGGACGATCCCGACCAGGACATCATCTATCTCTCGTATACCGAATTCGAGCAGACCTCGGCAGTGCTCTATGCCGATGAGCTGGCGTTCCTCTCGAATCCATTCCTCGGAACCCAGATCAAGGTGGTCGCGTCGAAAGACGGTGGGCAGACCTGGAGCGCGCCGGTCCCAGTGAGCGAGCAGGTGTTCGCCGGGTTCAGTCTCGCCGCGCCAGGACAAGACACCGCGCAGCAACAGACTGGCGAGGGAACGTTCTCGTCCCGCGTGGTGCAAGGCTCGCAGGTTGCGGTGATCTCTGATGGACGGCTGGCGATCAGTTGGTACGACTCGACGGATGACGGCGCCGATACCGGCCTGGCAACAGTGGGTTTTGCCACCTCAGCCGACGGCGGAGCGACCTTTACGCGTCCGGTGGCAGCGGGAACCTTCCGCGAAGTGCCGTATCGGTTGCGGACCGCCAGTTTCCGCTATGGCGCGTTGCCGTCGATGGCGACGGGACCGAATGGCGAGATCTATGTTGTGCAGGGGGCGCGCTCGTTCGAGGATCCAGCGGACGACAGCGATGTCATTCTCTTGCGGTCACTCGACGGGGGGGACAACTGGGATCCTGCCATTCAGGTGAACAACGACGGCACCGATGCCAGCCAGTTCTTCCCGCAAATCACAGTGAGTCCCGATGGAGCGTTGCACATCATGTGGGGCGATCAGCGGGACGACCCGGTTCGGTTGAAGTACCACATCTACTACACCGAATCGACCGACCAGGGTGAGACCTTCGGGTTCACGCTGGAAGACCAGAATCTGACCGTTCCCGACACGCGCGTGACCGACTTCCCGTCCAATCCGATGAAGGGTTTCCCGAGTGGCCGGTTCATCGGCGATTACATGGCAATCGCGGCCACCGACGAGGATGTCTTTCTGGTTTGGCCGGATACGCGCCTGGGCGAGTACGGTGGGTACGGCCAGCAAATCGGCTTCGCGCGAAAAACGGCTATCGAGCCGCCCAGTCTCTTCCTGAGTCCCCCGTCGGGTTCGGCGGGCCGCATCGTCGACATCCAGGGTTTCGGGTTCCAATCGGACAGCGCGATTCAGCTCTATGTCAGTGGTGTGATCACCGCGCAGCTCCGGACTGACGACGAGGGGCAGTTCCAAACGAGCATCTACATGCCGTTGACCGGTGAGGGGCCGACCGAGATTCGCGCGTTCGATGAGACCGGCAACATCGCGACCGCATCGTTCTATACGGAGTTTGGATTCGACAGCCTGCAGGAGCAGCTCGACGCGATCTCGACCCAGTTGGGCATGACACCGGAGGCAGGAACTGCCGAACCCGATAGCGGTACACCCGAGGCCGGTTCCGAAGGTGGATCGGAAGGTTCGGCGCAGGACGCGGACGAAGCCGAGGCTGTTGGGACTCCGACCAGCTAGGGCAGACCCGTTGGGTTGCCCTTCGCATCGGCATGGCGCTCCTACAGACCACGACGACTTGATGCGTGGCGGCGCTGCGACACACAACATCGATATCGCGATTCAGGAGAGTTCAGAAATGAATCGAGCAAGCCAGCTTTCCGAATTGTTGTCGCGCTTGTCCAGGGGAGAATTGAGCCGGCGGGCGTTCATCGGCCAGGCGGTGGCGCTTGGGCTGTCCGCACCGGCAATTGGGGCGCTGTTGCGCGATCCGATGCTGGCTGCGGCGCAGGACGCGAGCCCAGCGGCCGGCGGTGTCGGAGCGGCAGCGGATACCATCACCTTTGGAGCGTATAACGTCGATCAGGCGCCGCTGAACATCCAGAACGGCGACATCGATCTCTACATCTTTGGGTTGAAGACGGCCGGCGCGCAGAGTCTCGAAGGTGACGAGAGCGTTCGATTGATCGATGCGCCGGCTTCGACCGTATCGCTCATCCTCAATCCCGCGCCAGCGCCGGAGGGTGCGCTGAATCCGTTTTCGATCAAGGAGGTACGGCAGGCAATGCAGTACCTGATCGATCGAGATTTCATTGCCAACGATATCTATCAGGGCCGGGCGTTGCCGATGCTGACCAACATCAGCCCGACCGATTACGACCAGCTCACGATCTTCCCAGTGGTGAGTCAGGCGAACATCCGTTACGACGCCGAACTGGCCACGCAGCAGATCGACGCTGCAATGACGGCAGCGGGCGCGACCAAGGACGGGGATCTCTGGACCTACGACGGCAACCCAATCCAGATCAAGATCGTCACCCGGGTGGAAGACGAGCGACGAGATATCGGCGATCTGACACGTTCCGCGCTGGAGCAGGTCGGGTTCCAGGTGGCGCCGGTCTACCAGCAGTTCGGACCAGCCACGTTGGCTGTCTATGCCAGCGATCCGGCGACCTTCCAATGGCACATCTACACCGAAGGATGGAGCCGCGGCGCGCCGGTGCGATACGACGACGCGGGGATCAACCAGTTTGCCGCTCCGTGGCTGGGCAACATGCCTGGCTGGCAGGAAGTGGGCTACTGGCAGTACGAGAACGAGCAGCTCGATACGCTCGGGAAGCAGCTTTACCGCGGTGAGTTCGCCAGCCAGGCGGACCGCGATGCGCTCTATCAGCAGATGGTGCAGCTGGCGCTCGACGAGTCGGTGCGGGTCTGGATGGTAACGGCATTGCAGAGTTTCCCGGTGAGTACCGAGGTCGAGAACCTGACGGTCGATATCGTCAGCGGACCGCGCAATCTCTTCGCCTTGCGCGGGGCGGACATTCCGGGACGGACCGATATCAAGGTAGGCAATCTCTGGGTGTGGACCGAGCGAACCACCTGGAACCCGGTCGGCGGGTTCGGCGACGCCTACAGCTCTGATATCTACAAGAACCTGATCGATCCGCCAGTGATCAATCATCCGTTCACCGGGTTGCCGCAAGCATTCCGGGCGGACTTCACGGTCGAGACCGCCGGACCGGACGGAACGCTGGACGTGCCGGCGGAAGCCGTGGTCTGGGATTCGGCCAACAATGTGTGGGCGCCGGTCGCGAGTGGAACGACCGCCAAGAGCAAGGTGAGCTTCGACTATGCGAAGTTCCTCGGCGCCACCTGGCAGCACGGACAGCCAATTACGATGGCGGATGTGATCTATCCGATCGCTCAGGGGTACGAGATTGCCTACGACGAGGACAAGATCCAGATCGAAACGGCAATCGGCATCACAGCGCGCCCGTTGTTGGAGACCTTCAAGGGATATCTCTTTGGCGAGTCGACGGTCGATGTCTTCGTGGACTACTGGCACTTCGAGGAGGGCTATATCGCCTCCTATGCCTCACCGACTGGCGTTTCCACACCGTGGGAACTCCTGGCGGCAATGGACGATGTGGTCTTCGAGAAGCGAACCGGCGCGTATTCGGATACGACCGCGGCTCGCTTCAGCGTGCCATGGATCAGCCTGGTGACCGAATCGGACGCGCGGCTGGTGCTGCGCTCGGTGAAAGAGTTCGGGCGCAAGGGGACGATTCCCGAAGGCGTCTTCGAGATCGGTGGCGCCACGATCGTGACCGAGGACGAAGCGAAGGCCCGCTACGAGGCTGCGGAAGCGTGGTTCGATGAGACGAACCTCCTTGTGATTGCAAATGGTCCCTATCAACTCACCCGCTACGATCCGCCAGCCCAGTTCGCGCAACTCGATGCCTTCCGGCCGGAGGGATATCCGTTTACGGTCGAGAATTTCCGTTTTGGGGAAGCCCCAAGCCTGACGGTGAGCGTGGAGGTTCCCGGCGCGATCGAACTGGGCGGGGACATTGCCGTTCCGGTGACGGTCGAAGGACCGGGCGAGCTCGGGGTGCAATACACCTTTATCGACTCAGCCACCGGCGACGTGCTGGAAAACGGCGCGGCCGACGGGAGCGATGGAAGCTTCATGATCCAAATCGATCCCGCGGTGAGCGCCATGCTCTTCCCGGGATTGTACGAACTGGTGGTGTTGGCTTCGAGCAGCGACCTGGCCAAGGTGGCCATGCAACGGGTCGATCTGGAGATCGGGGTGTAGGGCGAGGTTAACTGTCCAGAGTCCAGAGTTCAGGGGCCAGGGTCCAGTGACCGGAGTTCGCGTGCAGATGATCGGCCTGACGGGTACATGTTGGATGCTGGGCGGCCGGATGGCCGTTCCCCTGGCGCCTCTCCCTTCGGGGAGAGGAGCGCTCGACCGGACGTGACGTGAACGTTGCGAAGACCCTGGGAATGCGCGCTCTCACGCTCTTTGGAGTGCTGGTCGCGGTGCTGGTGCTGCTGGTCGTGTCACTGGGAGCAACCGGGTATTCGGACCGTTTGCTTTCCGCGCAGGTGAACGAGGAACTGCGCGGGTTCCGACAGGCGCAAGCGCAAACCATCAAGGATCCCGCTGAGCTGGAAGCGGCGGTTGCCGCCCGTAAGGCGGAGCTGGAAGAGTTCTACGGTCTCGATGAATCGTGGTGGCGGCGCATGCCGTCCCAGATCTGGAGTGTGCTGACACTCGATCTGGGCGATGCGCGCTCGTTGCGAACTGCGGAGGGGAGCTCGAAGATCTCCGATATCGTCAAGGAGCGACTGCCGTACACGATGCTGCTCCTGACGACAGCGTCGGTGATCACGGCCACGATCGGTCTGCTGGTCGGTGTGCGCATGGCGACCCGGGTCGGGAGCAAGCTCGACCGGAGCGTGGCCTATTTCGCGGCGGTGTCGTTCGCGGTGCCGGCCTGGTGGCTGGGAATTCTCTTCATCCTGGTCTTTGCCTTTCGGTTGGACTGGCTCCCGGCCGGAGGGATGTATGGTGTTCCGCCGCCCGAAGATCGACTGGACCGCTGGCTCGATCTGGCGAAGCACGCGATCCTGCCGGTGATGACGCTGGTGCTGGTGAGCGTGGGGCCGTACATCTATTCAGTGCGCACCATGACCGTTACCACCGCGATGGAAGACCATGTGCAGCTCGCACGGGCCAAGGGGCTGTCCGAAGGGCATATCAACCGGCGACACATTCTCCGGGTTGCAGCTGCTCCGATCGTGACCGGCCTGGTGCTGGGATTGGCTGGTTCATTGGGCGGGTCGATTCTGACCGAGACGGTCTTCAATTGGCGCGGAATGGGGCGGCTCTACTACGACGCCATCGTCGGCACACCGGACGAAGGCGTGATCGTGGCGCTGACTTTCCTCTTCACGTTGATCTATCTGCTGGCGCGGTTCCTGCTCGACATCTTGTATGTGGTGCTCGATCCCCGGGTGCGGTACTGATGGACACGTTCGTGCCGCCATCACGAGCTTGCCGAGGGATCTCTTGTTGGGTGGCCACCCGGTCTCAGGATCGGCGGCGTGTGCGCGGGGTGATGAGAGATCCCTCCACTGCGCTTCGCTCCGGTCGGGATGACAGGGAAGGCGCGTACTCCGGTCGGGATGACGGGAAAGGCGCGTGCTTCGGTCGGGATGACGAGAGCCCGTCATCCCGAGCTTGCCGAGGGATCTCTTGTTCCCACGGAGCTCGGCCACCGTTGCGAGCGCCAAGAGGTTGTATGCGGGGAACGAGCGGTTCCTCCACTTCGGTCGGAACGACGGTAACGCCATGGAGCTAGGGACCGCGCTGGATCAGGCGGTGCCGGTCGACGAAGTCGAGGCGCCGGTGCGGGATGTTGCGACGTTCTCGGTTCGCGGGGCGTGGCGAATCCTCATTGGGAGCTGGTCCGGGCGGGTCGGATTGCTGATGTTCGCGGTAATGCTGGCGATCTCGGCGTATGTGCTGCTGACCTATCCGAGCGATTTCGGATCCAGCGTCTGGAGCTCGCCAAAGGCGTGGGCTGACAATCCGAAAGCGGTCGCGCCCAAGTGGACGGCGCTCTGGGACGACAACGCGGTCGTCAACCAGTCAGTGACATTGACCGAACCAGCCAACTCCGAGGAGCGCGGTCCGGCGACGGTGTACGACTACGACTGGTCCATCGACCAGAGCGGAAGCGCCTTCCCGACGTTTCTTTCCACCACGATTGCGGGAGTGACCTTCAGTGGCCGGGCGCCAGTGATTGTCGTCACGTTGCTGCGGCCAGACGGTGGGGAGATTCGGCTGGCGAATCTGGCGGTTCCGGCTCCACGCCCAGGTGAAACGGCGCCGTATCGACGCTATTTCGAGACCCCGGAGCGGATGTTGCTGACACAGTCGGACACCGCGCAGCAGTCGATTCAGGAGTGGTTCGCGCAAGAGTATCCAGACTCGGGCTCCACCTCGGTCGATACCGGCGATCTCAACCAGGCGCTCTTTGCCGTTCCAACGCAGAGCGGGTTCGAGGCATTGACCGGCGCCTACACGCTCAGGGTGCAAATGCTGGCCGCGGATGCCGACGATTCGGTGCAGTCGATCGAGAATGTCTACGGCGGCAATGTCTATGGCTGGATGGGGACCGATTCGCTGGGACGGAATCTCTGGGAAGGGCTGCTGTACGGGTTCCCGGTTGCGTTGCTGATCGCGATCGTGACTTCGATCCTGTCCACCTTTCTTGGGGCGAGCCTGGGCATCATTTCCGGCTACTCGGGCGGCGCGACGGACTCGGTGATTCAACGGGCGGCCGACATTGTGTCGAATGTGCCGCTCCTGCCGTTGCTGATCTTCCTGGTGTTCATCATCGGGCCGAATCTGTCGGTGATCCTGCTGGTGCTGGTCGCGTTCAGCTGGCCCGGGTTGACGATTCTCGTGCGATCGATGGTGCTTTCGTTGCGGACTGGGAACATCGTCGATGCGGCCAAGGCAATGGGGGCATCGCGCCGGCGCATCATGACCCGGCATGTGTTTCCGCAGGTGGCGCCGTTCATCGTGGCGCAGATGATCTTTGCGGCGCCGGCCGCCATTTTGGCCGAAGCGTCGTTGAGTTTCCTGGGGTTGGGTGACCCGTCGATCCCGACATGGGGGCAGATGCTGGAATCGGGATTCCGCACCGGGGCGCTCTATGTCGGTTACTGGTGGTGGGTGATCCCCCCTGGTGTGCTGATCATCGTGACGGCATTGGCCTTCACGTTGCTGGCGCTGGCGATGGAACAGGTCGTCGATCCCCGATTGCGCGATCAACGCTGAAGCTGCGGCGCGGTCCGCGCTCGGTTAGCGCTTCTACGGCGGTCATCAGGCGCTCGAGATCGTCGTGGTCGTTGTAGCCCTGATAGGAAACCCGCACCATGTTCAGACCGCCCCAGGTTCCGATGGGCGCTTCGACACGATACTCGTCGTACATGCGGCGTTTGAGCTCGATAGGGTCGCTGGTCCGCAGCGGACAGGCGACGAGCTGGGTGTACCACTCCGGCGAGTCAGGGTGGATCGGGTCGAGTCCGCTGTAGTCGGCAATGCGCTGGCGCGTCTCGCGGGCGAGCTCGTGGCAACGAGCGCGAACCGAGGGCCAGTCATGTTCCGCCTGAAACTTGATGGCGTCTGGAACGGCGAGAAAGGCCGACGGATCGCGGGTGCCCTGCCAGTCATTGCGCTGGATAAAGGTCGAGGGTTCGAGCACGCCACGTCGTCCCCAGCCCCAACTGATGATGAGTGACTCTACCCAACCCTGTTCTTCCGGGCGCACATAGAGGAACGCGGAGCCCTTGGGCGTGCACAGCCACTTGTGGAAATTGCCGGTGTAGACATCGACGCCGAGCGCGGTCATGTCGAGCGGGATTTGGCCAGGCGCATGCGAGCCGTCGACGATGATGAGGATGCCGGCCTCGCGCGCGCGCTGGCAGAGCTGTTCGACAGGAAGGGTCAGGGCGGTGGACGAGGTGATGTGGCTGAGGAAAATGGCCTTGGTGCGTTCGGTGACCTGGCCCCACATCGATTCGACGATCTCATCGTGCGAGGTGACCGGGAGCGGGATTTCATGCCGCACCAGGCGGGCGCCCATCTTATTCAGCAGCCATTCCCAGGCCATGGTGCAGGCGCCGTACTCGTGGTTGGTGGTGAGCACCTCGTCGCCTTCTTCGAGTTCCAGGGAGCGGATGATGAGGTTCACGCCCCAGGTCGAATTCATGATGTTGACAACTGAATCCGCGGGGCAGTTGAGATAGGCTCCGACTTCTTCGCGGACGTTCGCAAGCAGCCCTTCGATACGGCGGCCGAGAAACTCAACCGGTTGCCGCTCCAGCTCACGTTGCCAGCGTTGGTAGGATTCGAAAACAGGAATGGGACAGGCGCCGAACGAACCGTGATTGAGAAAGGTGACCTCGGGGTCGAGCAGGAAGAGCTCTTTCAACGAATTGGCTGACACGGGCAACCCAAACCTCGCGAAGCAACTACAGACGCGATGACGAACACAGGTGGACCCCTATTGGTCTGGCCTTCGGGCGCAGTATACAAGGGAGCCGATAGCGGTTTCCCGGAACGGAGACGTGATTGAGCGCAAGACGATGGGCCCTGGTGACCGGGGTGGGACGACGAGTTGGCATCGGCGCCGCAATCTGCCGCGCGCTGGCAGCGGACGGCATTTCGATCTGCTTCACCGGCTGGACGAAGTACGACTCAGCGGTCCACGGTGGGGAACATCGCACCTGGCACGAATCGTTTGCCGCTGAGCTCGAGGGGCCTGGGGTCGAGGCATTCGGAATGGAGGTCGATCTCTCCGATCCTGGCGAAATTGAACCGCTGATGGAGACGGTGCTGGCGCGGACTGGAGGGGTGTCGATCCTGGTCAACAATGCGGCGTTTTCGACGAATGGCGACATCGACGAACTCACTGCCAAACAGCTCGACGATCACTACGCGGTCAATGTGCGTGGCATGGCGTTGTTGACCCAGGCCTTCGTGCGCCAGTGGAGTGGGGATTCTGGCGGCCGGGTGGTCAACATGACCTCTGGGCAGGGGCTGGGACCGATGCCGGGAGAGCTCGCATACGCGGCCAGCAAGGGGGCTGTCGAGGCGTTCACCACATCTGCGGCGCCCACACTGGGGATGCGCGGCATCACGATCAACGCAGTCAACCCGGGGCCGACGGATACCGGCTGGATGAGCGATGAACTCAGGGACATCCTGTTGCCGCAGTTCCCGCTGGGCCGGATCGGGCTGCCCGAGGACGCAGCCCGATTAGTGGCGTTCTTGTGCAGCCCGGAAGCTGGGTGGATCACCGGTCAGGTGATGAACTCAGAAGGCGGGTTCTGGCGGCGATAGACGCCAGCGCCATGGTTGGCGGGAAGGTACCGGCATCGAGCTGGAAGCGCGGCGCCAAGCGCTGGCTTGGATCGCAGACGCTTGCCGCAAATGGAACGCTCGTGTGACTCGAACGTCATTGATCGCCCGCATCAATGGCGAACTGGACTCGCCCTATTGCCTATGCATTTGCTAGCTGGCGTGTGTGCTGGTTCACGCCGATGCCGATGCCGTAGTAGATGAGCCCCTCGCGCTCGACCCGGATCGGATCCAGCATGTTGCGGCCGTCGAAGATGACGGGGGTCCTGAGCTCGGAGCGGAGCAGATCGAAGTCGGGCATCTTGAACGCGCGCCATTCGGTGCAGACCGCCAGCGCATCGGCGCCGGAAAGGGCGGACTCCGCGTCGTCGGCCAGGATGAGGTCGCCTTCATTCACTGCCGATTCGAAGAGATGGGCGGCTTCTTTCATTGCAACCGGGTCGTATGCTCGAACCTTCGCACCAGCGTCCCACAGCGCGGTCATGAGATTGATGCTGGGCGCCTCGCGCATGTCGTCGGTGTTCGGCTTGAACGCCAGACCCCACAGCGCGATGGTTTTGCCGCGCAGGTCGCCGCCGAAGTGGGCGTAGATCTTCTCGAAGAGCATGTCCTTTTGCCGGTCATTGACCCGATTGACAGCACGCACGAGCTGCGCGTCGTAGCCGACCGATTCGGCGACTTTTTCGAGGGACGACACGTCCTTGGGGAAGCAGGAACCGCCGTATCCGCAACCGGGATAGATGAACGAATAGCCGATGCGTGGATCGGAACCAATACCGACGCGCACGTTCTCGATGTTGACACCGATGCGCTCGGCGATGTTCGCCATCTCATTCATGAACGAGATCTTGGTAGCGAGCAGAGCATTGGCGGCGTACTTGGTGAACTCGGCCGATCGCAGATCCATCACCATCAGGCGGTTGTGGTTGCGATTGAAGGGGGCGTAGAGCTCGCGCATGAGCTCTGTGGCCCAGGGATCGTTGCTGCCGACGATGATGCGGTCGGGCCGCATGAAGTCGTCGATGGCAGCGCCTTCCTTCAGGAACTCAGGGTTCGAGATCACCGCGTAGGGGATGTCCACTTCACGCATACGGAGCTCGTCGCGGATGATGTCATTCACCCGATCGCCGGTTCCGACCGGAACCGTCGACTTGTCGACGACAACGGTCTCCCTGGACATATATCGACCAACCGTGCGCGCCACAGCCTCGACCGCGGAGAGATTGGACGAGCCGTCTGGCAGCGGGGGTGTGCCAACGCAAATGAAGACGACCGAGGCGTGATCGATTCCCGCTTTCGCGTCGGTGGTGAACTCGATGCGGCCAGCCTTCAGATTGCGCTGGAGCATTTCGGTGAGGCCGGGCTCGAAGATGACCGATTCGCCTTGCCGCAATCTCGCAATCCGGCTCGGGTCGATATCGATACCCATCACATGATTGCCCGCTTCCGCGAAGCATGTGCCTGTCACCAGACCAACATATCCGGTACCGAAAATAGTGATCTCCAACGTGCGCATCCTTACTGAGATTTTGAGTGGAATCGGGCGCGTGCCTGCGCCAACCGCAGCGCGAATTCTACGATGTTTTGTCAAGCATTCTTGGCTGGAGCGACGGTTATCGGTCCCTTGCCGGTAAGATTGATATGACTTTGCATGGATCGTTGCAGCCATCCATGCCACCGTACTTGACAAAACGACTCTACGGAGCAGCTATTGGACGATACGAAGACATCCTCGACACAGACACCACGACGACGGCGCAGACGCCCGGCGGCCAGTGAACCAGCGGCAGCGGCGCCAACACAGACAGGCAAAAGCACGATTGGCGCGAACAAGCGCCAGGGTTCGGCGAAGAGCGACAAACCGGCCGAGCCACGCGGCGTCAGCGGGCCACGCGGAAGACTGCGCGTCATTCCGCTGGGCGGAGTGGGCGAAGTCGGCAAGAACTGCACGGTGGTCGAATACGAAAACGACCTGGTCTTGCTCGACGCTGGGGCGAAGTTCCCAGAAGACGATCAGCTCGGCGTCGACCTCATCGTGCCCGATGTCTCCTATGTGAAGGAGCGCGAAAAGAACCTCCGCGCGATTCTCATCACGCATGGGCATGAGGATCACATCGGCGGCTTGCCGTTCATCATGTTGCAGCTCAAGCCGAAGGACCCGGTGCCGGTCTATGGATCGCCGCTGGCGATCGGCCTACTCGAACACAAGATGCGCGAGAACCGAACCGACAAATACGTCGATCTGCGGCCGATTCAGCTCGGCCAGCGGATTGCGCTGGGCAAGCTCTCGGCTGAGTTCATCCACGTCACGCATTCGATCCCGGACACGAACGCGATTGCGGTGCATTCGCCGGTCGGGACGATCATCGACACTGCCGACTTCAAGTTCGACCCAACTCCGATCATGGGCAAGCCGACGAATGAGCGCCGCCTGCGGAAGCTGGGGGAAGCTGGTGTGCTGGCGCTCTTTTCGGATACCGTCAGGGTCGAGAGCGAAGGGTCGACTCCCAGCGAGCGGGTGGTTTATGACACGATGCGGCGGGTGATCGAGCGCTCGAAGGGGCAGGTCATCATCGCCACCTTCGCATCGAACATCAGCCGGCTCAAGATGGCGCTCGATGCCGCCCAGCGAAGTGGACGGAAGGTCGCGGTCGCCGGGCGCAGCATGGAGCAGAGCGCGCGCGTGGCGCAGGAGCTCGAATATCTCGACCCGGAACCCGGATTGCTGGTGACGCTGGACGAGGCGCTCCGGATGCCGCCAGAAAAGCGGCTATTGGTCGTCACGGGAAGTCAGGGTGAACCGGCAGCGGCGCTTGCGCGCATCGCCATGGGCGAGCATCCCAAATTGCGCGTGGCGCGTGGCGACGTTGTCATCATCTCTGCCACACCCATTCCGGGGAACGAAGAAACGGTCACGCGCACGATCGACAATCTCTTCCGCCGCGGCTGCGAGGTGGTGTACAGCGCCATCGAACGCGGGGTGCATGTTTCCGGTCACGCGGGACGTGACGAGCTGAAGAAGATGATCGAGCTGGTGCAGCCGAAGTTCGTGGTGCCGATCCATGGCGAGTATCGGCATATGGCGCTGTACCGCGAGCTGGCGAAATCGGCCGGAGTTCCCCGCGATCGGGTTTTCTTCCCGGAGATCGGGGGCGTGCTCGAGTTCACGGCGGACAAGCTGACCCCGAAGGGCAAGGTGAAATCGGGTTCGGTGCTGGTCGACCGGTTAGGGGAGCGGGATGGCGGTCAGGTCATCCTGCGCACGCCAGACACGCTCACCGACGATGGCATTGTGCTCGCCTCGGTAGTGCTGCGGCGAGAGACGGGTGAGATCATTGCCGGACCGGATTTGATCGGCCGGTCACTCAAATCGGATCTCACGCCGCAACGACTCGATCAGGCCGAAGACGAGCTGCGCAAGGTGATGGGCCGGCAGAAAAAGGGCGAAGTCGAGCCATCGTTCTACGCGCGGCGCATGAAGGAGTCGATCGCGAAATCGCTCTATCGAAACTCGAAGAGCCGTCCGTTGATCGTGCCGGTGCTTACGAAGGTCTGATCCGGGACCTGCCGTGGACAGTCGTCAGTCGATTCGCGCTACGGCTCGGGTGGTCCCTCGATCTGCGAGCGTGCGTTAGTTGGCGGAGATGACGACCAACTCGGGCGACTCCGATGCGGCAGATTCCTCGCACGCCCAGCGCGCGGACCAGTCGGAGATCGCCTCCACGACCAGGCCCAGATCCTGGCCCTTCTCCGTGAGGTGGTATTCGATGCGCACTGGTGTCTCGGGATAGACGACGCGGGTAACGACGCCCTCCGTCTCCAGCTCCTTGAGGCGCTCCGAAAGCAGGCGGTCGCTCAAGCCCGGAATAGCATGCGCAATGTCACTGAACCGGTTTTCCCCGCTGAGCAGGGCGCGCAAGATCGCCCCCGTCCATCGCCGGCCGATCAGTTCGACCGACTTGTGAAACTTGGGGCAAAAGCTTTCCTGAAATCGTCCATCGTTCATGGTAGGTCACTTCTCGTACGGCTGCTGAAACGCGTGCCCGCCAAACGAACCATCGGTGTTTGCCACCTGCAGTGCAGATCGGTCCTGCAATGCGACGGTCGCGGGATGCGACATGGCAGTTGATCCTGCAACCATTCTAACTCATCGTAAGCCCCTTGACAATTGTTAGGAGCTGCGATATAGTCGCTGACGAAGTGTAAGTCACAGGGTAAGTGACTAACAAGTTGCGTATCAAAACGGAGAAGGAACAGACTCGATGAGCGCTACCAGCACCAAGACCGGCACGACCACCTACGCGATCGACGCATCGCACTCGCAGGTCGGATTTTCCGTCAAGCACATGATGTTCTCGACGGTGCGCGGCAACTTCCGCGGGTTCGAAGGCACGATCGTGGTCGACAACGACAACCCGGCGAATTCGACGGTCGATGTCACGATCGACGCTTCGACTGTGACGACTGGCGACGCCAAGCGTGACGAGCACCTGCGTTCCGCTGATTTCTTCGATGTCGCGGTCTATCCGACCATTACCTTCAAGAGCACCTCGATCGACTTCGAAGACGCCGACGACTTCACCATTCACGGTGAGTTGACGATGCACGGCGTGACCAACGCCGTAAAGATCAAGGCCGAGCAGACCGGTGAGGGTACAAACCCCTGGGGCGTCGATGTGGCCGGTTTCGAGGGCGAGACCAAGATCAACCGCAAGGACTATGGGCTCGGCTGGAACGCCACGCTCGAGAAGGGTGGCGTGCTCGTCGGCGAGGAGATCAAGATCAGTCTCGAACTGGAAGTGGCCAAGCAGTAGTTCTCGGCCTGGTCCATCAATAGCTATTCGAAGCAACGAGCGCGGCCAATCGGCCGCGCTCGTGTGTTGTTTCTTCCTTGTTCGTCCGGGGGCGCGACTGGCCTACCTGACCGTCGAGCCTGGCAGGTCGGAGGCGAGGCGAACGAGCGGATCGGGCGCCGATTCGTCGGTCGATGCGTGAATGTAGTACTCGTGCATTGCGAACTGGCGGCGGGCCTCGTCGCTTTCCAGGAAGTCGCGTTCGCCTTCCTTCGGTTGCTGGGTCTTGTGAGCGGCAAACGCCGAGACCTTGCGCTCGATGTACGGCTCGACATTGGCAACCAGGGTAAAGGCGGACTTTGGCTGCCCCATTCGGTTGCGGCGTTCTTCGGACATACCGGCAAACGCGCCGTGATCCTGGTTGGCGATCTCGAGAAAGAATTCACGCGGGAACGAGCTGAGATAGAGATGCGGCACCAGGTCGGGTCGCAGTTGGCCGGTGGCGACCACTGATTCGTAGATATGGATGTGGTCCGGGTGGAGGTAGCCGCCTTCCTCCGAGAACGTTATCACCACATCAGGGCGGATCACCTCGAGGATTTCGGCGAGCTTTTCAGCTACTGCTTCCGGCTTCTGTTGAATGAACGCATGCGGGTGGTGGTTGGCGTCGGTGCCGTACATGCCGGAATCACGGAAATCGAGAAAGCGGACGGATGAGATGCCCAGGATAGCAGCGGCATCGAGCAGCTCCTGCTCGCGCACGTCACCCAGGTTATCCGGAGTGGCCAACGACGGATGCGCGATCTCGCCTTGTTCGCCGCGGGTGGCAGTCACCAATGTCACAGTTGCCCCACGGTCGGAAAACGCCGAGATAGCGCCGCCAATAGTGAATGCCTCGTCATCGGGATGAGCAAAAACGGCCACGACCTGGGTGCCAGTGAAATCGAGCATGTAAACGTCCTCGAACTGCGAGCAAAGAGATCAGCGCGTCGTGTCATTCTCGGCGCGCTGATAGGGAAAGTGTAGGACGAGTACACCCGTGAAGTCAGCACTCATGTCTTGGCGTTCCACGGCGAGTCAGGTTGCTGAAAGAGCTTCAGAAGCATTTCTTGCCGGCCGCGTTCGGCGGTGTAGCGATCGGCACGCGCTGGATCGGGCTCGGTGACTCGGGCGCCAGCGACGGGATCGAACGGTGTCGCCGCCGGCTCGATGACGGCAAGCGCCAGGACAGCCGCGCCCCGCGCGGCAGACTCGAGCGACTCGTCCAGGGCCACGATGGGCGCATCGAGCGTGTCGGTAACGATCTGCAGGAGCAGGTCGGACTTGAGCAGGGCAGCGCCGTTGGCAATGATCGTCGCGTTCTGGGGCGCGATCGCGCGCACCGCGTCGCAGGTATCGGCCAGGCGGAAGGCAACCGCTTCGGTGGCGGCGAGCAAAATATCGGCCCGCGTGGTTGCCAGCGAGAGTCCCGAGATCACGCCGCGGGCACGATCGTTCCAGATCGGCGAGCGTTCGGCGGAGAGGAACGGCAAGATGCTGAGCCCATGCGAGCCGGGTTCGAGCGCCGCTGCCTGGGATCGCAGTTTGCCCTCAGGGTCGTCTAGCACCTCGAGCGTCCAATCGAGCATGAGACCGCCGTTGCTGATGGCCGCACCGTAGAGCGCTGTCTGGCGATCGATGCGATAGATCCAGAGATTGTCATGAAGAGGAGGGCGAGCGCCGACCGGCGCGGTTACCGGCACTCTTGTGGCTCCTGACGAGCCGAGCGTCATGGCGATGCGCGACTGGTTGGTCGATCCTGAGCCGATCGTGGCGCAGGCGCCATCCCCCAGTGCCGGAAACCAATCGGCTCCGGCCAGTTGGGGCCAGCGGGCAGCGTATTCGGGGACGAGCTGCGCGGGTTCGTCGCGGTCGATGATGGGCGGGAGAGTCGCCCGTTCGATGGTGAGGACGTCGCCGAACCCGGATATCCACTGCGCGGCTGCGAGATCGACCATGCCGGTGCCCGACGCCATGCTCAGCGAGATGGCATCGGATCCGAGCCACGCGCGGGACATGACCCCGGTGGGAGCGGTCCATTGACGCACGCGGGCGAAGGTTTCCGGGTCGGTCTGTTTCAGCCAGAGCAGCTTTGCCGGCCAATAGTTGGAGTGAAAGACGCATCCAGTTTGGGCGCGCCAAGCTTGCTGGTCGAGTCTGTCGCGCAGTTGGTCGACCTGATCGACCGAGCGGTTGTCTCCCCAATAGAAGATCGGGGTGATGGGCTCCCCCCGCTCGTCGAGTCCCACCAGGCTATGCCAGAAACACGAGATCCCCACGGCGGCAACGGACATGTTGCCCATTTCGATGCAGACCTCGTCGATGGCCGCTTCGGTCAGCCGGCGGAGTTCCGAGGCATCGAACGTGGAACGGCCATCATGGCTCGTTTCGATCTCGTACGAGACCTGGGCATGACGTTCTTCGACCGCTCGCCCGGTGGCGTCATAGAGGATCGCGCGCGTCGACGAGGTTCCAATATCGATTGCCAACACGAACGGCGGTCTGGCGGCCGCCGGGAGAACAGAACTCGACATGTCAGCGGGGCTCCGGTTGCGCGTGCATGCGCGCAGTGTACCGGAGCGTACGTAGCGACTCGATCTTTGTTTCGGCAGATCTGCAGGAAATAGGTGATTTGACTGATGACCGACTACGCAAGCAATCGCTAGATTGACTGTCGGCCGGTGTGGCCATAAGTCGTTTTCGGAATAGAGGAGTTATTGGGTAGTGGACGCAACGTTATTCGATCGTTTGGTGGTTTCGATGGCGGGCAGGCGGAACCGCCGGGAGGTGTTGAAAGGGATTCTTGGGTTTACCGTCGTGGGTGGGGCGGCCGTCGTGGCTGCTGATGGCGCAGAGGCCGCGCGGCGCGGGTTCAGCGGCCCGCCACTTCCTGGGAACCCGTGTGTGCCGGATTGCGGAGAAGAGCGCTGTGGTGTTTCGAACAAGTGCGGAGGCATCTGCACGTGTTCAGGAACCGACGTTTGCGTCGAAGGCGAATGCAAGGCCGAGTGCGAAGTTCAGGGGTTGTGCTTCCCGTAGTGTCCCGGAATCCGGGCGATTCGCCCGGATGGGTCGAATTCGACGTCAGTTGTAGTTTGAGTCAAATGGAGAAGAACTCGTAATGGATACGAACCGATTCGATGGTCTTGTGAAGAGTCTGGCATCCCGACGCAATCGCCGCGATGTCTTGAAGGGACTGTTTGGAGCGGGCGCAGCTGTCTCCGCTGTGTCGCTGGGTCTCGACGGGGCCGATGCGGCTCGGCGCGGTTTCAGCGGGCCGAAGTTGCCGTGCACGCCGACGTGCGGTGAGAACTCATGCGGTGCTTCCGACGGATGCGGGGGGATTTGCGCCACCTGCCCGGGCGGCAAGATCTGCCTGGTCAATGGGACGTGCGCGACGCCGTGCTCGGAAGACGCGGATTGCGCTCCGTGCCTGATATGCGAAGCGACTGCCGATGGGGGTGGTTCGTTTTGCGGGCAGTTCCGTTCGACCATCGACTGCGATACGACGCCCGAGTGTCCTGCAGGATCGGTGTGCTCTGCAATCGCGAATACCTGCACGGAGGTGTGCGAGGCGATCTAGCCGTCCCCTGGCGATAGCGCCAGCTGGCACGGTTTCTAGTCGTGAATCGACCGAACGTCTCCAGCACTGCTGGGGACGTTCGGTCGACTTGGATGTATGCAATCAATGGCGATCAATAGCATCCGATCGCGGGATCGTAGCAGTGCCCGACGGTGGCGTGCAGGGAAGGGAAGCAGCATGCGTTCGTGCAGCATTCGGCAGTCTGCTGGACGGTGCAGGGATCCCCGACCGGAATGCAGATCTGGCCGGACGGTTCGGTCGGGGTCGCGGTAGGCGCCGGGGGCTGGGTGGGAACTGGAGTCTGCACTGGCGGCTGCGTGGGAGCGGGTGTCTGCACAGGCGGTTGGCCAGTTGGCAGACTGGGACCGCTGTATCCCCGGCGGGCTGCCAAAGCCTGATCGCGCACGACGAAACCGGTCGCCGCGAAGCCTGAGACGCCAAGCAGTCCCTTGAGAAACGAACGGCGGCTGGACGCCGAGCCGAGTTTCCTGACAAGCGTATCGAACTGTCGATCATCCATTCGCCTTATTCTCCATCTATCTGTCATCACAACTCCGAGGCAACACATCTCCTCTGGTTCAGCCTATCGCGCGTGCGCGCTGCCAGCTATTCACGAAATCATGTAGTTTGGCCTGAGCCGGTCAGTGGTCTCGAGCTGATCGGATTCACGCAAGCGTCCGCAGGCGATGGACGACCCGATGGCACAAGGCGCCGGTTGGGGCTGTATGCTTGCGCGAACAGGATGTCCTTACGCGAGATAAGCTGGAGAAGCTGCGGTCTTATGAAGCTGAGTACACAAGCATTCGACTTTCTGAGCGAAGTTCGCTTCGGTGTGTTGGCCACGGTCAATGCCGATGGCAGTCCGCAACAAACTGTGATGTGGTATCTCCCGATCGACCGTGACACGATCTTGATGAACACGAAAAAGGGCCGCATGAAGGACAAGAACCTGATGCGGGACGGCCGGGTTTCCTTGTGCGTCGAGGAGGGCCAGCGCTATGTGGCGATGCGCGGCAGGATCGAGGTCGACAACGACGCGGAACGCGGACAAGAGACCATGCGTGCCGTGACCACACGCTACGAAGGGGCCGAGGAAGCAGACCGCCAGATGGCCGAGATCTTCGGCAAGCAGCACCGGATCACCTTGACTCTGAAAATCGATTCGGTGGATACGCACGGGTTCGAAGATTAGCGGCCCACATGCGGGTTTCGTGGCGACGCGCGGTCGTGTGATTCGCGCACTGGCGAAGCAACAGCCCGAGGCGCCCTGGCCGAACCATTGGGTGAGCAATTCAGGATGACGAAAACGATATGACGCGGATCGTGGCACTTGCGGGCGGTGTCGGCGGGGCGAAGATGGCCCAGGGACTGATGCACGCATTCGACGATGTCGAACTCACGGTGGTGGTCAACACCGCGGATGATTTCGAGCTCTACGGACTGCGGATCTCGCCCGATCTCGACACGGTGATGTACACATTGGGCGAGATCGCGAACCCCGCGACCGGGTGGGGTATCGCCGGGGATACACGTGGCACGCTCGACGGTATCGCCGCGTACGGCGTGGAGACCTGGTTTCTGATCGGGGATCGGGATTTCGCGACCGATATCCTGCGCACCGCCTGGTTGCGGGAGGGGCAGACCTTGACCGAGGTGACCAGGCGCCTCTCGGATGGATTGGGCATATCGGCGCGTATCGTGCCGATGACGGACGACCCGGTGGCGACGATGGTGCAGACGGCCGATAGCGAACTTGCATTCCAGGACTATTTCGTCCGGCGGCAACAGCAGGATGTGGTGACAGGGGTGCTTTTCGCAGGTATCGAGCAAGCGGTGGCAAACCAGCAGGCGGTCGATGCCATCGGGCAGGCCGACCTGATCGTCTTCTGTCCGTCGAATCCGATCGTTAGTATCGGTCCGCTGCTGGCATTGCCCGAGCTGCGCGCGGCGGTGGAACAGTGCCACGCGCCACGTGTGGCGGTCAGTCCGATCATCCAGGGAAAGGCGCTCAAGGGGCCGGCCGACAAGATGTTGAGCAGTCTCGGCCATGCGGCGAGCGCGGTCGGGGTGGCGGACATTTTGCGCCCGCTGCTCGACGGCTATGTGCTCGACCTGCAAGACGCCACCGCGATGCCGGAGATCGAAGCGTTGGGCATTCCCGCCCGGGCGCTGCAGACCATCATGGGCGACCGAGACGACCGCGCCCGGCTTGGCCGTGAGGTGATCGATTTCGGGTTGTCACTGCGCACGGAAGCGGCGCACGCATGAGCGCGCGCGCGGCAATCGTCATACCCATCCGCTCGTTGAGCGATGGGAAAACACGCCTCTCTCCGGTGCTCGATCCGGCGGCGCGCGCGGCTTTGACGCGGGAAATGCTCGACCGGGTGGTGCGCGCGGCGCTGGGAACAGTTTCCCGCGCCGATGTGCTCGTCATCAGCCCGGACCAGGACGCGCTGGCAGAAGTCGGCCGGATCGATGCGTCGATCATTCCACTCATGCAAGACCCGGAACGGCCGGGGCTCAATCCGGCGCTCGAGCAGGCAGCCGATTTCGCGCGTGAAATGGGCGTGTCGACCGTGCTCATCCTTCCGGCGGATCTACCGCTCGTTACCAGCGCCGATATCGACAACGTGCTGCGCCGGGATGCGCCAGTCGTGATTGCGCCGGATAGGCACCGCATGGGCACCAACGCCCTGATGGTGCGGCTGGACGCATTCGGTGAGCCGTTCGTGTTTCAGTTCGGCGAGGGCAGTTTTGGCAGGCATCAGGACGAGGCGGGTCGACTGGGTGTGGACGCCGTCACCGCGACATCGCTGGGCACCTCGTTCGACCTCGACACACCCGAGGATTTGACGGAGCTGGAGGTGTTCCGCAGTCCATCCGGGGTGGGGAGGGCGGCGCGATGAGCGAGGACGTGACCGCGTTGGAAATCATCGGTCTGCCCAAGCTTCCGGAAGTCAAGCCGGGAGACGATCTGGTTGGCATGATCGGCGACGCGATCGAGGAAGCAGGCATCGGCTTGCTGGAAGACGACGTGTTGGTGGTCACTCAGAAGATCGTCAGCAAGGCCGAAGGCAGGCTGGTCGATCTTAGAACGATCGAGCCTTCGCCATTTGCGCGCGAGTTCGCTGAGCAATGGGGCAAAGATGCGCGCCAGGTGGAAGTCGTGCTGCGCGAATCGAAGCGCATCGTGCGGATGGACCGCGGTGTGCTCATAAGCGAAACTCGGCATGGTTTCGTTTGCGCCAATGCGGGTGTCGATGCTTCGAACGTCGAATCGGACACCGTCTGCTTGCTGCCGGTGGATCCTGACGCATCGGCGCATGCGATCCGGCGGGGTCTGGGCGACCGTTTCGGGGTGAAACTCGGTGTGATCGTCTCCGACTCGTTTGGGCGACCGTGGCGCGTGGGTATCGTCAATGTCGCCATTGGTGTCGCGGGATTGCCAGCACTGATCGACTACCGCGGGCAATACGACGATGCGGGGTATGAGCTGCACGTCACCGTTATTGCCGTGGCGGATGAACTCGCCTGCGCGGCCGAACTGGTCGCCAACAAGCTCGACCGGCGGCCGGTTACGCTCGTTCGTGGGTACGTGCCGCCCCTCTCGATGCCGCATGGCAGCGGACAGGATCTCGTGCTGGAGTCTGGGCGGGATATGTTTCGATAAGGGTCCGGGGTCCGGTGTCCAGGGTCCAGGGGCCGAAGGAGTTCGTTCGCCGTATCATGAAACAAAGCAACACTCGCCCGGCGCATGCATGAAGGAGCAGGAATGGGAATCGTTGGGTACGCGGCAAGTTTCGAGCAGTTTCATCCGACAGATCTCCTGACGTGGTCGAAACTGGCCGAGGATCAGGGGTTCGGGGCGATCATGGCGTCGGACCATTTTCATCCCTGGGTGCCGTCGCAGGGGCATTCGGCCTTCGTCTGGTCATGGATGGGGGCGCTCGGCGTCGAGACCAAGCTGAAGTTCGGTACCGGCGTCACCCCGCCGGGCTATCGTTACCATCCGGCGATCCTTGCGCAAGCGGCCTGCACGCTGGAAGCGATGTTCCCGGGGCGGTTCTTTCTCGGACTGGGCGCGGGCGAGGCGCTAAACGAGCACATCACCGGCGAATATTGGCCCGAGGCGCCGGTGCGCCTGACACGGCTGGCCGAATCGATCGAGATCATCCAGCAGCTCTTCACCGGCAAGGTCGTCAAATACAAGAGCGATCACTTCAATGTCGAAAGCGCGCGTATCTACACGCTGCCAGATACGCCGCCGCCGATCTACATCGCCACCGCTGGACCGATCCAGGCGTATCGCACCGGCAAGATGGCCGATGGTCTGATTCTGGTGGGCGCAGCCGATGAGAAGCTCAAGATGCTGATGGAACGGTTCGAGAAGGGCGCCACCGAAGCTGGCAAGGATCCGAGCACCATGCCGAAGATGATCCAGGTCAAGGTATCGCTGGCCGATACCGAGCAGGAAGCGATCGATCTCGCGGTGAGAGATTGGCCGAACGGCGGTATGGCGTTCCCCAAGGGGGATATTCGCAATCCCGAGGATTTCGAGATCATGGCCAAGATGGTGGAAGGGAAGCACTTCAAGAACCGCGTGCTGACGACCGCCGATCTGGACAAGCATGTCGAGTATCTGCAGCACTTCATCGATCTCGGATTCGACGAGATCTATGTCCACAATGTGAACCGGAATCAGGAGCCGTTCATCAAGACGTATGGCGAGAAGGTGATTCCGAAGCTGACGTGGGGCAGATAAGAAGCCGAAGAGCGGTTGGCGAATTACGTGTTGCGAGGCGGGGAGTTCTTGCCCCGCCTTTCTTTATTCCCGAATGCTATGCCCATGACTCGCGTGGAACGGGTTGGTGCGCCGATGCTGGCTGACAAGCCGGTGCAGCTTCAGCCGACACAGCGGCTCGATTGGCGCCGTGGCGACGCTGCTCTCGAGGCTAGTCGGAATCGGGCGAACAGAGTCCGCGCCTCACGAAGTCCCACAGGGCGTGATCGATCTCAGGCCCGCTTTCCACTCCAAGACGGTTGAGGATGTGCAGGATTTCCTGGCGGTGCTCATCGTCGTGCAAGAGGACATGCAGGATGGCTGCGCCGAATGTCTGTTTCGTATCCCAAGTGTCGGTGAAGGTATCGTCGAACCGTTCGTCGCTTGAATTCCGAGCGAGAATCGCTCGAACCTGTCGTACGCCTCGGTGAAGTCAGGCGGAGACTTGCGAGACCAGTCTTGGTCTGAGGAGTCCCGGCTCTGGCGCCTTTCGTGCAATCGGTCCAATAGATGACACTGCCAATCAGATGACCGAAGGTAGCGTGGATAGTTTCCTGGCCGATGTCGAACGCTTGGTTGAGTGCGCATCTGAGTGGAAGCAGGCATCGAAACCAGGTTCGTTGCCCACCGGTCATCGAGCCAAGAAGGCGTTCGAGCAGGTCCATGGCGGCTTCGTCTCTTCCATTTCTTCGATACAGACTCGCTCACCTTACGCTGCACTCGGGCATGCCGTTCTGCTTCAGGGATGAGCCATGGCGCACCGGAACGTGATCGTCATCATTTCTGAGTCTTGAGCTGCCTCTAGCGTTTCGCAGGATCGTGCGATAGACTTGCGAGAAATCAGCCTTCGGTTTAGGTGAGGCCGCGTGCTATGACGGCCGGTCCCGACCGGCGGTGAAAGCCCGCGAGCGGCTGGTTGCCAGTTGCACGATCCGGTGAAATTCGGAAACGGTAGAGTCAGGATGGGAGAAGGCGCAATTGCAGCCGGCGGTCCGCCTGGCTCGGTATTGCGAATCCCTTGAAATCGTTCCACGCCCGACGGCCAGCCGTTGCGGGCGTTTTTGTTGCCGCGGATGGCCGAAGGCGCGCGTGGCGATTCCGAAGAGCATCGTCATGCCAGCGCGAATGGATATGCCATTCGACGCCCAATGGAATCGCTCGCAGATGGCGCGATCGCTTGCAACTCGAATCCTGTACACGGTGCTCGTGGTGGCGACTGCCATGAGCATCGTCTTCCTGATGTTGCAGCTTTCCGGCGACCCGGCCGATGCGTTGATTCCGCCCGGGGCGATCCGGCCGATGTAGCCGCGCTGCGCGCAAGTTCGGGCTGGACGAGTCGCTGCCGGAGCAGTATCTCGACTACATGCGGCATGCGGCCGTGGGCGATTTCGGGACTTCATGGCGCACGCAGCAACCGGCCATGGCGTTGGTGCTGGAACGCCTCGGCGCGACATTGGTTCTGACCGGCACGGCATTCCTCCTTTCGCTCCTCTTGGCGATTCCGCTTGGAGTGCTGGCGGGATCGCACAACAGTCGCCCGATCAGCTGGTTGGCCAGCGGTGTCGGCGTGCTGGGACAAGCGTTTCCGCCTTTTGGCTGGGCACGGTGTTGATCCTGTTGTTCAGCGTGCGGCTTGGATGGTTGCCATCGTCTGGCCGGGTGGTTTCGACTCACTGATCTTGCCAGCGTTGGCGCTGGCCGCGTTCCCCACCGCAGCCACAGTGCGCCATCGTGCGGGTATCGGTGGCGGATGTGGCGCGTGCGGACTATGTGCGCACGGCGAACGCGGAGTCTTCCGGGGAGAGCTGTGCTTTGGCGGCATATCGCGCGAAACGCGTTGTTGCCGACGATCGCCTATGCGGGACTCGTTGGCGGATTCCTGGTTGCCGGGGCGATTGCGGTCGAAGTCGTCTTCGCCTGGCCGGGCATTGGACCAACTCGCGATGCAATCGGTCGCCAGCCGGGACCTGCCGGTCATTCAGGCGTTCGTGGCAGTGGTTGCCGTGCTGATCGTGCTGGCGAATCTCGCGGCCGATGCTGTTGCCCTGGCAGTCGATCCTCGCTTGCGGGAAGCGGCGGTCTCGGGGGCATTCCAATGATGCCCACCAATGCCATGCGGCCGGCGTTCGCGCGATCCGACGCTCCCGTCGCGGCGGACGAACCCAGGCGGAGGCGCGCGCTGCCGCGCTATCCGGCGGGAGCCTGGGTTGGACTCGCGATCGTTGCGCTGTTGACGATCCTGGCATTGTTCGGACCGATGGTTGCAGGCGACCCAGACAAACAGGTATTGCGCGATCGGCTCGCGCCTCTGGCTTTCTTCGGGGGAACCTGGGAGCATCCGTTGGGAACCGATCAACTCGGACGTGACCAATTGGCGCGCGTGCTTGCCGGTTGCCGGATCACGCTGTTCTTGTCAGTGGCGGTCTCGCTCGCATCCCTCGTCATCGGCACGCTGCTCGGTCTGCTGGGCGGACTACGACCTGGGCGCATCGACCGGGTGATTGGATTCATGGTCGATGTCCAGATCGCGCTGCCGGTGGTGGTGGTTGCCATTGCGGCGTCCGCATTGTTCGACCCTGGTTTTTTACTGGTCTTCCTGGTGCTGCTTTCGACCGGATGGGTTGCGTATCAGCGCGTTGTGCGGTTGCAAGCGCGTGCGTTGGGTCAGACGCAGTTTGTCGAAGCGAGCCGATCGATCGGCGGGAGCCGACTCTGGATTATTCGGCGGCACGTGCTTCCGAACCTGGCCGGCACGGTCGCGGTCCTGGCGACGCAGCAGATGGCGGCGGTGATCCTGTTCGAGGCGGCGTTGAGCTATCTCGGTCTGGGGATGCCAGTCGACGCTATCACCTGGGGACGCATGGTGGCCGATGGACGCGAAACGATGCTCACCGCCTGGTGGGTGCCGGTCGTGCCAGGGTGCTTCATCGCGCTAGCCGTACTTGGATTTCATTTGATCGGCGAATGGTTTGGAACGCGGCAGGCGGCGCCGCTTTTGTAATCGACGAAAGGAACGAACTATGGGTGAACATTGGATACGAACAGTCGACGATTGGAACCTGAACCGGCGACAGTTGCTCGGGGCGCTGGGAATGGGGCTGGGAGCGGCCGTGCTCACGCAAACCCGCGTGTCGGCGCAAACCCCGGAAGCCTCAGCCATTTCCCGGTCGGTCTCGCTGACCATCGACCTCAGCTCGGAGCCGGACACCCTCGACCCAGCCCTTACCTATGCACCGACTGGGTGGTCGATCGTGCATTCGGTGTACGACTCGCTGCTGCAATTCGACAATGATGGCAATCTGGAGCTGTTGCTGGCCGAGCGATGGGAATGGACATCGCCAACGACCATCGC